>DATIPJ010000965.1:0-6501 GCA_035472155.1 Kofleriaceae bacterium | reverse complement strand
CGGGTCGACGATCTTCACCTTCTCCTTCTCGAGGACAAAAAAACGTAGCCGTCTAGAGCAGTTGGGTCAAGGCACGGTTCAAAAACTGGCCTGTCGCCTCGGGCCCGGCGATATCCTACATGTCGTGAAGCTGCTGGCCGTCCTTCTATGCGGCTTCCTGTCGAGCCTCGCGGCGTACGCGGCCCACGCATCTCCGCCATCTTCGGCATCTCCGCCATCTTCGGCATCTCCGCCATCTCCGCCATCTCCGGCCCCGTCAGCTCCCAGAGCTCTCGTGATTCTCGACCCGGGCCATGGCGGCTCCAACCCCGGCGCGCGCGGCACCACGGGCCTGCACGAAAAGCAGCTCTCGCTCGCGCTCGCCAACCGCGTCGCCGAGCGGCTGCGCGCGCGCGGCATCGCCGTGCAGCTCACGCGCACCGCCGATCAGACCCTCACCCTGCGCCAGCGCGTCGCGATCGCCGACCGCGCCCCCGCCGACCTCTTCGTCTCGATCCACGCCAACGCCTCCCCCACCCGCACCCAGCGCGGCTACGAAACCTACGTACTCACCGCCCGCGGCGTCGACGTCGACGGCCGCGCGCTGCGCAGCGATACGACCACGCCGCGCCCGGGCGTCGACCCCGACATTGCGCTCATCCTCGACGACGTCGAGCGGGGCGCCTCGCAGTGGGAGGCCGCCGACCTCGCCTCCCGCATCCAGCGCTCCTTGCGCGACCGGCGCGGCCCCGACGGCGACCGCGGCGTGCGCCAGGACGCCCACCACGTCCTCCTCGGCGCTACCATGCCCGCCGTCCTCGTCGAGGTCGGCTTCATCGACCATCCGATCGAAGGCCGCCAGCTCGCCGAGCCCGCCGTCCAGGCCCAGCTCGCCGACGCCGTCGCCGAGGCGATCGCCGACCAGCTCTCCGACTGAGGCAGCAACTCTTCGAGTCACCGACGTCCGTACCAGGCGAGCCCGGCGATCCGCAACCTCGATGGAGACGGTCAATCCATCGAGGGATACACTGTCTGGATATGGACCCCGGAGTGTTGCTGGAGGCGCTTGACCTCGCATCGATCAAGCATCGCGATCAACGACGCAAAGATCGCGAACGATCACCGTACATCAATCACCCGATCGCAGTCGCCCGCACGCTGTGGGCCGCGGGCGTTCGCGATCAGACCACGATCCTCGCGGCGATCTTGCACGACACGATCGAGGACACTCAGACGACGCGCGACGAGCTCGCCGCGGCGTTCGGCGACGTGGTCGCCGGTGTCGTCGCCGAGGTCACCGACGACAAGTCGTTGCCCAAGCAGCAGCGCAAGCAGCTCCAGGTCGAGCACGCGCCGCACATGTCGACCGCCGCGAAGCTGGTCAAGCTCGCCGACAAGACCTGCAACCTGCGCGACATGGTGGAGAGCCCCCCAGACGATTGGTCGGAAGAGCGTCGCCGTGAGTACTTCGCATGGGCGGAGCGCGTCGTTGCCGGACTACGCGGCGTGAACCCACAGCTCGAGCGCGCGTTCGACCACCAGCGGTCGCGCGGACCTACGTAACCCTTGGTCGCTGCCGGTCGGAGCTCGGCGCCGAGCCGATGGCCGACGCCGTCGCGGAGGCCGTCGCCCCGCCCGCTCGCCGACTGACGCGGCGAGTCCGCGAGCCAACGCCCGAACGCCCCGCAGTCCGGGACGTTGACCGTCTGCTCGGGCGGCACCAGGATCGCGTTGCCGCTCGGCGGTAACCGACGCCTCACCTCGGCGCGGCGCGGCGCGGACGCGTGGAGATCCCGCGATCCATGCACCGGCTGCGGCCACAAGGCCCATATGAAACTCATCGGTGTGCTCGCCGTTGCAGCGTTCGCTGTCCTCGCCAGCCCTCGCAGCTTCAGCTCGGAGCAAGACACCGACCCGTCCGACGCGCTCGACATCGTCGCCAAGAACAAGCCCCAACCCTCCCCGAAAGCAGCCGGTGATCATGATCGCGCGGCGTTCGACCACGCTTCTGGCACCTCCAAAGACGCAATGCTGTCTCATTCAGAGCGCCCGTCTCGCTCACCCTCTTCAGATCACGATTACATGAATAGTGCATTATTGTTGTTTTATTATATCGGAGAAATCATTTGACTGAGTGCTATTCGATAACTAGATATCTCCTGTGGCTCGCAGCAAGCGAAGCAATGAACAGGAGCAGCTGGTGCTGTTTCCGAAGCGCGGCGGCAAGCGGCGCGGCGCAGGCCGGCCGCCGAAAGGTGTGAGGCCCGGTTCGCCGCACAAGGCGCGGCCTTTTCTGCACGCGCGGTATCCTGTGCATGTCACGCTGCGGGCAATCAGTGCCGTCGGCAATCTTCGCCGGCGCTGCGTCTACCAGGCGGTCCGCGAGGCCACGCTGACCACCGCGAGGCGTGAGGGTTTCCGTATCGTTCATCTCAGCATCCAGCACAATCACCTCCACCTGATCGTCGAGGCTTGCGACAAGAATGCACTCGCCTCGGGTATGCAAGGCTTTCAGATCTCGGCCGCGAAGCATCTCAATGCAGCGATCAGCAAGGGCCGACCGGGTCCGCGCCGCCGGGGCACCGTATTCCCCGACCGCTATCACGCCGAGATCATCACGTCCCCCACCCAGGCTCGCCATGCCATTTCGTACACTCTCAACAACTTCCGAAAACATCGCGAGGACCAGGCCGGTTCTGCGTCGACGTGGAAGGTCGATTGGTTCTCGTCCGGGATCATGTTCCCCGGCTGGCTCGAGTACGGTGACGAGGCGTTTCTGTGGCGCGGGCCGCCGACCTGTGATCCCCTAATTACATATCAGCCGAAAACGTGGTTACTTCGCGAAGGCTGGAAGAAGGTTGGATCGATCTCCTGTTACGAAATACCATCTGCTCGGCGCTAAGGAGCCGTGCGCAAACAACTTGACCGCCGGACAGATCGCTCCTCGACGAGGAGGCACGCTCTTACGCGCCTGTGGTGATCAAGTTATCTTTGCGCGGCTCCTAAGCACAATCTGTCAATCAAGGCGCTGCGGTTCAAGCACTGCGATCAATGGATCGCCGTTGGATCTGGAGGTGCAGGTCGAGGTGAAGGCGAGGTCGAGATGGAGGCGAGGTCGAGGTGAAGGCGAGGTCGAGATGGAGGCGAGGTCGAGATGGTGTCGGCTCTCAGCTGCTATGGACCCTGCCTTCTCAAAACCATTCCCCCCTGGTTTCCTGCCGTCGCATGACAGTAGATCAGTTGCCGATCATCCCCTTCTCTGTCCAGTCGTTTTGGCACGAGATCGCTTGACGAGAGCGAAGCCGCTGTTCGTCAGGTCTGCCAAGAAGAGGCTCGTGCTCGTGTAACGGTCCGGTGGTTGCGCGAGGGATGACGTCCGCAGTTCGATGGGCTGCTCGCGCGTGGATCCGGAGAGAATCGCCCGCCGGTCGTTCGAGCACAGGACATCGCGGCTGTACCGCGTCTATACCGTCCGGCACGCGGACATGATGTCTACGATGTCCGATCCGCGGACACAGATGCTCGATTGTCCGGAATGCGGACGATCCGTTGATCGCCCATGAGGCGTCCAGCACGAGCACTGCTGACCTGCAGGCTCCGGCCAGGTTGCTCGTCCGGTGCTGACTGCGGACGGTAGCGAGACAGTCACCTTGTCGAGCGCAGGCGGCGAAGACGGTGAACGTAGCGGCCGCCTACCAACAGCCTTCGAGCTGCGCACTGGGAGCAGACAGCCAACGTCTCCGTGGCCATGTCAGCGCCGGCGGCGGCTTGGTGACTTGAGGGCGCCGGCAGCCGCGCGGTGCGTCGTCTCGTCGCGGAGAATCGATCAGGAGTTCTTTGCTGGTCCCCGCTTGGCCGCTGGCGACTTCGGCTTGAGCCGTTGTCGGTACGACTCACCCTCGATCACGAGGTCGTAGGCGTTGGACGTGAACCGATCGATCGCTGCCTGGGCGCGGACCGGATCGGCGAACGTGGCGAGCCATTCGTCCGGACCGCGATTGGACGTGATGATGACCGATCCGGCGCGATCACGCTCGGTGAGGATCTCGTGCACGTCACGGCTCTCGGTCGCATCCATGGCGTCGAGGCCGAAGTCGTCGATGACCAGCACGTCGACGGCGAGTAGCTTGCGGAGCTCGGCCTCGTGTGAGTGGTCGAGACGCGCGTGCTTGAGCGTCTTGAGCAGCTTGTCGGTCCGGACCGCGAGCACGGAGTACTTGTGCCGGCATGCAATGTGGCCGAGTGCATGCGCGAGGAAGGTTTTGCCGACCCCGACAGGACCGACAACCGTGACGTGCCGGTGTGCCTCGACGAACCGCATCGACACCAGTTCGTTGAGCAGCTCCTGGTCGTAGGTCACCTTCGCCGTCTGATCCCACCGCTCGATCTGCATGTCGGGATCGAGGAGCGCTCGCTCGGCACGCGTCGTCGAAGCGGCGCTGTCGCGGCGCTGGCACTCGTCGGAGAGCAACAGTAGCAAGAAGTCCTGGTGCGCCATCTTTTGCTGGCGGGCGAGTGTGAGACGCTCGGGGAGCGTGTCGAGTAGCTTGCCAAGACGCAGCCGGCGCATGGCGGTCTTGAGATCGGGGCTGATGGGATCGGTCACGAGTCTTCTCCTTCTTCGATGGCTTGCGCCACGCAGGGCAACAGGGCGTAGTCGGTGGCCGGCCGCAGGTGGCGGCCGATCGGGATCACGCGAGCAGGCTCTGGCGGCGGCTCCGGCGGCGCCGCGATCTTGAGCATCCGCTCGAGGCGGAAAACGTCGACCATGTCGGCGGCGACGGCCATCGCGCACGTCTCGTCGACGCGGCGTGGGCCGAAGCGCTTGATCAGACCTTGCAGCATGCCGAGCTGGCGCATACGCGTCCATGGCAGCGGCGATGCGGCGAACAACCTCCGTGCGAACTCGCCGATCGCGGCGCCGTGGCTGCGCGCGCGATTGATCAGGGCCTCGGCGTCGCGCGACGCGTAGATTGCCTTCTCCGGCGGAAAGTCCGCCAGGTCCGTCGAGCGGCGGCCCGGTGCGACGCGCGGATGTACCTTCACGACTTCGTGCGACGTCGGATCGTAGAACCGCACCGTCGAGCTATCGGCGCGCGCACGCACACGCCGGTTGCGCCACTCGAACTGCAGCGAATACAGCGCGCGCGCAACCTGCGCGTGCTGGTCGGCACCGACCTTCGGCTCGCACCACAGCGGAATGTCGTAAGGTGCGGTCGGCGCCGGTAACAGGTGCGGCTTCTCGTCGGCCTCGAAGTGCTCGCGTGGCAGTCGCTGCGTCGTCGTGTGCCGGCGCATGCCGTACTCGTCGGCCGACCATGTACGTCCTCGCCGACGAGCGTCGGCGAGATCGAGCAGTTTCTCGCCGGCGAAGCAGTCGTCGCGGACGTCACGCACGGTCCGCTCAACGCGCGCCTTGTCCTTCGGACGCCGCTTGCGCGCCGGATCAACGTGAAAGCCGCGAGCCTGCGCGTACTCGAGAAAGCCGTCGACGATGCGCGGCTTGCACGGATCGGCGGTGTGCACGATCGCCTTGGTGCAATCGGGAACAACGACGAGGAACACCCCGTCGTAGAACTCCCACGCGACTTCGCACGCCTCGATCGCCGACTCCGTGCTCTCCGTCCAGCACGGATAGACGAACTTGTAGCGCGATACGTGCGGCGTGAAGATCCACGCGCGGAATTTGCGACGCCGACCGTACTGGTCGGGCTCGGACAACGTCATCCAGCCCGTGTCGATGTGAACCTCCTCGCCAGGCTTGCCATCCGCGACCGGGATCGTCGGACCACGCTGGCCGAAGCCGAGCTCGGCGACCGCGAACCGATGCAGCGTGGGGTACGGCACGTCGATGCCGCGCCGGTGCAACAGTCGCCGGATCTTCGAGAGCCGGACCCCGGCCGTGACCAACTTCTCGATCGCATCGCGCTCGGCCTCGCAGCGTAGCCAGGCGTCACCGTGCGGCCGACCCGTGTCGGCGGCCAGCGCAGCGACGACCGCCGCCACCTGCTCGTCGTCAAGCGGCGGCTCGGGGCCGGGCACCAGCCCGCAAGCCTCCGCGGCCGTGATGTAACGGCGTACGGTCTTGACGTCGAGCGTCAGCTGCGACGCGATCCGCTTCTTCTTGATGCCAGCCCGCCAGAGCCGGATCACTTCCTTGATTTCAACCATCGTGACCTCGCGGTAAGCCATCGACCCAAGGTCGAGGGCCGCTCTGTCACGCGGCGGCAGGGGGGGAATGGTTTTGAGAAGGTCAGCCCGCCCGGGGGGCATGGTTTTGAGAAAAACCGGCCTCAGGGGTCCACATCAGCTGAGAACCAACAGTCACACGCCAACTCGTAGATGAGTCCTATCGAGGGCGATACAAGCTGGTCGCTGAATCGGCTTGACAGGGCATCCTCGAGTAGTGTCTCGGCAATATCTAGCGATCTCGTAACAGGACATCGGTCACTCGACGCCTGAAGCCCGAGCCACGGATCTCCGGTTGGCTCGATGTACAACTTGCCCTTCACCAGGGTGATG
>DATIPJ010000964.1:0-10910 GCA_035472155.1 Kofleriaceae bacterium | reverse complement strand
CGCGAGGGCTACCTGCCGATGCTGATGGACGGCAAGTGGCTCCCGGTGAACTTCTCGAACGAGCCGTGGATCGCGGTCGCCAAGGACGCGAGCTGGAGCGAGCAGCCGCAGTACAGCGGCGAGGCCGTGTCGGTCGATTCGTCGTACTACAACGCGACCCGCGTGTGCGCGCAGCAGTTCGACCGCGGCAACCAGGGCTACTGCTTCTCCGACTGGCAGAGCTCTGCGTCGTGCTCCCAGGACTATGACTTCGGCTGCCGGAGCAACCGCTATCGCGACCAGTGGGGCGGGCAGCTGGCGTCGTACTACATCCTCGCGCTCTGGCTGCCGCAGCCGATCCAGCCGATCAGCGCCACCAACGCGGGCCGCTGCCCGACGGGCTACACCAAGGGCACCGCGGCGGGATACACCAGCCGCTGCTTCCTGCGCGCGGCCAACGGCGCGAGCTGCTCGGTCGATGACCAGTGCACGTCGAGCAGCTGCGAGTGCACCGACGCCAGCTGCAGCGCGCGCAAGTGCACCGCGGCGAACGCGCCGGTCTGCAAGTACTGCACGGACACGACCTGCGCGACGTTCGGCAACCTCTCGCTCGCGGTCAAGGACCCCCAGGAGTGCGAGACCGCCCTCGCTTGCAGTGGTGCCGGCGCATGTCGCTAGGCCGGGCCATCGCCCTCGTCGGCGCCGCGTTCGTGGTCGCGTTCGTCGTGCTGTCGTGGCGCTCGCAGAAGGCCGCGTCCGGCGGGCCCGAGGCCGCCGCGGCCGCGCAGGCGCCGATCACCGCGAGCGTGACGACCTCGATGAGCGCCGGCCCGCGCGCGCCCTCGCCCGCGCCGTCGGCGGCGCCCTCGCCCGCGCCGTCGCTCCCCGACCAGCCGTTCGCCGGTCGGGAGCTCGAGATGACCAGCGACTCGCCCGACGCGCCGGTGGTCGCGCTGCGGTCGTCGTCGCTGAGCGGCCGCGACCTCTCGATCGAGCTTGCGACCCGTGCGCCGGCCGCCGAGGGCAAGCGCGTGTTCGCGACCGTGTCGGTGTCCGATGCGCTCGGCAACACGCTGATCGACTGCACGTGGCGCGACGTCGACCTGACCGACGACGCGCAGAAGCTCGACTGCGCGCTGCCCGTGGACGTGGCGCTGCCGCTCACGATCTCGGGCCACCAGCGGTCGAGCGCGAGCTTCGTAGAGAACCCGACCGTCGTCGCGGTCGACAAGGGAGTACAGCCATGATCGCATGCAACGCTGTTCGGCCGGGGATGACCGAGACCGAGCGCGACCTGTGGCGGCTGATCGAGGTCAGCAAGGCGATCAGCGCCTCGCTCGATCTCGACCAGGTGCTCGGCCTGATCGTCGACGCAGCGGTCTCGGTGCTCACCGCCGACGCCGCCGTGATCGTCCTGCTCGACGAGGAGCACCGACCGCGCCTGCGCAGCGAGCGTGCGCGGCGCCCGTCGCGCAGCCCGAGCGCGAAGTACTCGCAGACCTACATCGACAAGGTGATGCAGACCGGCGAGCCGGTGTTCGTGCTCGACCGCGACCTCCAGCGCGAGGTCTGCACCGACAGCGTGCAGTCGCTCGGGTTGCGCACGATCGTGTGCGCGCCGCTGCGCTCGCGCGGCGAGATCCGCGGCGTGCTGTACGCGCATGCGACGCATCCGGTGCACGCCTTCACCGAGCAGAAGAAGCAGCTGTTCCTGACCCTGTGCGATCACGCGTCGATCGCGATCAACAATGCGCAGCTGTACCAGATGCGCGAGCTCGCCCAGGCCAGCTCCGAGGGCGTGCTGATGATCGAGCACGACCAGATCCAGCTGTGCAACCAGGCGGCGCGCAGCCTCATGCGGCGCTCCGAGGACCAGACGGTGGGGCGCTCGGTCCTGACGCTGTTCGATGCCGCCGACCGGCCCGCGGTCGCTCGCGCGCTCGTCGACGAGAACCCGCGGCCGTGCGAGCTGCGCCTCCTGCGCGAGGGCGGTGCGCCGCTCCTCGTCGAGATGGCGATCACGCCGTCGCGCGATGCGCGCCGCGTCATGCTGATCCGCGACATCTCCAAGCAGCGCGAGATCCAGCAGCGCATGATCCAGACCGATCGGCTCGCCGCGATCGGCACGCTGGCCGCCGGTGTGGCGCACGAGATCAACAATCCGCTGACCTACATGAGCTGCAACGCGCAGATGCTGCTCGAGTGGTTCTCCGTGCCCGCCGGCCGGGTCTCCCCGGAGCGGCTGGCCGAGACCCGCGATCTGCTCGAGGAGATCGCGCAGGGGGTCGACCAGGTCGCCGGCATCGTCAAGGACCTCGCGACGGTGGCGCGCGAGCCGCAGAGCGAGAAGGGCCCGACCGACCTCGGCGCGATCCTCAAGACCAGCCTCAAGATCGCGTCGTCGCACATCGGTAACTGCGCGCGCGTGCGCTGCGACCTCCCGGCGCTGCCGGCGGTCGCAGCGTCGGCGCCGCGCCTGGGCCAGGTGTTCCTCAACCTCCTGGTCAACGCGGCGCAGGCGATCCCCAAGCACAGCGGCGACGACCACGAGATCCGGATCCGCGCCCAGGCGCGCGATCGCATGGTGCGGGTCGAGATCGAGGACACCGGCGCGGGCATTCCCGAGCACGTCCGCGACCGCATCTTCGATCCGTTCTTCACGACCAAGCCGTTCGGCGAGGGCACCGGGCTGGGGCTGTGGATTTGCCACGGCATCATCCGGTCGATCGGCGGCACGATCGAGGTCCACCCCGGCGCGGCGTCGCGCGGTACGTGCTTCGTCATGGATCTTCCGATCGCGCAGAACTGAGCGCCCACCGGGTCGCACCTCTGACCACCGGGAGGACGGTCTGGCGATCCGAGCGCTACCTCACTGGACGCCAGGATCGTCCGATTCGTCCGATCGCGTGACGAAGACGGAACGAGAGCTCTGGCGCCTGGTCGACGTGACCAAGGCGCTCAGCGCCACGCGTGAGATCGATACCATCCTGGCATCGATCGCCGACGGCGTGCTCTCGCTGCTCGAGGCCGACATGGTCGCCGTCGTCGCGCACGACGAGCGTCGCCAACCCACGCTGCGGCTCGAGCGCACCGCGAACGGCAAGCCACCGACCGGCGCGTTCTCGCGCTCGCTGATCGATCAGGTGCTGCAGAGCGGCGAGCCGGCGTTCGTGCTCGATACCGATCTCGCGGACGCCAGTCGCAGCCACAGCATCCAGTCGCTCCGGCTGCGCACCGTGGTGTGCGCGCCGCTGCGCTCGCAGGGCGAGGTGCACGGCGTACTGTACGCGCACTCGACCAACCCGCTCAACGCGTTCACCGATCTGACGCGCAAGCTGTTCCTGGCGTTCTGCGATCACGCATCGATCGCGATCGACAACGCGCGGCTGTATGCGATGTCGATCACCGATCCGATGTCGCGGCTCTACAACCATGCCTATTGCCTGCGCCGGCTCGACGAGGAGCTCGGGCGCGCGCGGCGCTACAAGCGCACCGTCGGGTTCCTGCTGCTCGACATCGATCACTTCAAGCAGATCAACGATCGGTACGGCCACCGCCGCGGCGATGCGGTGATCCACGCGGTGGCCAACGTGCTGTGGGCGACGACCCGCCGCTCCGACATCGCGGCGCGCTACGGCGGCGACGAGTTCGCGGTCGTGATGCCCGAGATCGGAGAGGACGACCCCGCGCGCCAGCCGTCGAAGATCGTCGCCGAGCGGATCCGGACGTCGGTCGGGGCGCTGACGCTCGATGATCTGAAGCTGACCGGCAGCGTCGGCATCGCGACCTATCCGATCGAAGGTCACTACGAGGAAACCTGCTGGGAGCTCGTCGAGCGCGCGGACCGTGCGCTGTATCGCGCCAAGGAGCTCGGCCGCGACCGCGTGTGCGTGGCCACGGCGGAAGCGTCGCGATGATCCGGGTCTGGGTGTGCGGCGCCAGCGCGCTGGCGGCCGCGGCGTGCGAGTGGCTCGAGGCCGAGCACTACCGCCTCGAGCGAGCCACCGCGGTCGATGAATTGATCGCCGCGCTCGACGTCGGCTCGCCCGCGATGGTGGTCCTGGTCGACGAGACCGTCGAGGTGCTGCAGCGGCTGCTCGCCGCGTCGCCGCGCGCGTGTGTGGTCTCGCTGCAGGGCGATGCCAGTGTGTCCCACACCGTGCGGCTGATGCAGAACGGCGCGCGCTCGGTGGTGTGCACGCGCGACCACCTCGTCGAGCAGGTCGCCGCCGTGCTGACCGCGACGCAGCCCGACGTCGTGCGGCCGCGCTGGAGCCAGCACGAGCGCACGATCTTCAACAAGATCATCAATCGCTCGGCGGCGATGAGCGCCGTGATCGAGCAGATCCGCTCGGTCGCGCGCTCGCCGGATACCACGGTGATGATCCTCGGCGAGAGCGGCACCGGCAAGGAGCTGGTCGCCAACGCGACCCACGAGCTGTCGTCGCGCGCCAAGCAGCCGCTGATCGCGGTCGACTGCGGCGCGATCCCCGATTCACTGTTCGAGTCCGAGCTGTTCGGCCACGAGCGCGGCTCGTTCTCGGGCGCGACCGAGGAACGCAAGGGGCGGCTCGAGCTCGCCGACGGCGGTACGATCTTCCTCGACGAGATCGGCGAGCTGCCGATGCCGATGCAGGCCAAGCTCCTGCGCGTGCTCGAGGACCGTCAGGTCTGGCGGGTCGGCGCGCGGGCGTCGCGCCCGGTCGACGTGCGGGTCGTCGCGGCGACCAACCGCGATCTGCGCAAGGCGGTGGAGCAGGGCCAGTTTCGCGCCGACCTGTTCTTCCGGATCAACGTGTTTCCGATCTGGCTGCCGCCGCTGCGCGAGCGCGGCGCCGACGTGCTGCACCTCGCACAGCACTTCTTCGAGCAGCTCAATCAGCAGCTCGAGCGCGGCCTCACCGGGCTGACCTCGTCGGCGCGCGCCAAGCTGGTCGACTACGACTACCCGGGCAACGTCCGCGAGCTGCGCAACATCATGGAGCTCGCGGTGGTGACCGCCGACGGACCGATGGTCGGCGCGGGCGACATCATGCTGCCGGTGGCGGGAGCTCCGACCGCCACCCCCATCGACGGCGGCGTGCAGCTCGCGCTGTTGTTCGGCGAGCGCGCGTTCGAGAACCTCGAGCGCGCGGCGGTCACAGCGGCGCTCGAGCGCGCCGACGGAAATCAGACGCGGGCCGCGCGCCTGCTCGGGATCCAGCGGCTCGCGCTCGCGCGCGCTGCGATGCGGCTCGGCATCACCACGGGCCGCTTGCGCGCCCGGTCGTAACCGCTCGGTCAACCCTCACGCGCAGGCCCCCCGGCGCCGGCGATCTCGGTCGGACGCGGCGGGATGGCGACATTCCACCGGCTGCGGATGCTCTCGGCGCGCTGGATGACGCGCTCGTGCAAGCTCGGGCCGGTCGGCTCGGGCTTGTCCTTGGCCTTGGCCTTGCGCCCGTTGCGGCGGTCCGCCTCGAGCGGCTTGATCCCGCGCGCGCCGAGGCGCCGGCGCAGGCGCTCGAGCTCCTTCTTGGGATCGCGGAAGTACTCCGACGCGCGGATCCGGATCAGCTTCCAGCCCAGTCGCTCGAGGATCATCTGGTGCTCGAGGACGCCGTGGATGTCTTGATCGGGGAGCGCGCGGCCGCCGTCGCACAGGATGCCGACGCGCGCGTTGCCCGCGCCGTGCACGACGACGTCGATCGCGTGCCCGCCGACGGTGTAGCGCGGGACCACGCGATAGCCCTCGGCCTCGAGGATGCGGCACAGCTCGCCCTGGAGCTCGGAGTCGAACAGCACGGTCGCGAGGTCGGTGTCGGCAGCGCGCGCCGGGGTGCCGGCCTCGACGTGCTCGATCAGCCGTAGCCGCAGGTCGCCGGCCTTGAGGTCGCGGCCGGGCTGGAGCGAGTGGACCAGCCACAGCTGATCGCGCGCGCGGCTGGCAGCGACGTTGAACACCTTGCGCGCCTCGTCGCGCTGGCGCAGCGGCAGCGGCAGATCCGCGGGCGAGTCGACCATCGACAGGAACATGACGTCGCGCTCGTCGCCCTGGAACTGGAACGCGTTGCCGCACAGAAGGCGCCGCTTCTGGTACTCCGTCACGGTCAGGCGCCGTCGCAGGATCGAGTCGATCAGCAGCGCATTCTCGGTGCCGACCATCGAGATCACGCCGATCGTGCAGTCCTCGTACTCGGGGAACCGGCAGATCGCCGCGACCAGCGACGCCACGACCTGCGCCTCCTTCTCGTTGACCCGGTCGACCGACGCCCCGCCCTCGACGTGGACCGAGACCAGCGCCGGGCCGATCTTGGCGGCGGCGGCCTCGCGCAGCGGCCGGACCTCGCCCGAGTAGCACAGCTGGTTGGAGAACTGGATGATGCTCGGCACGCAGCGGAAGTGCTCGAGCAAGCGGATCGTGCCGCCGAACGACTGGCGCGCGAGGTCGTAGACCGATGTCCGGCCGTCGTACAGCTGCTTGTTGGGGATGTCGGTCAGCGTCTCGTCGATGAGGCCGGCGATCGCCTCGGTCTTGTAGCCGACCGCGTACGGGCTGACCTGCTCGTGGTCGCCGACGACGGCGATCTCCTTGCCCATCGCGAACGCGACGAGCCCGACCACGTCGCTCTGGCTCGCCTCGTCGATGATGACGACGTCGAACCGGGTCGTCGCGATATCGAAGCTCTCGACGACGCGCGACAGCGGCATGATCCACACCGGCACCGCGCCGCGGCACTCGACGAGGGTCTTGCGCGCCTCTTCCTTGAGGCGGCCCACGCGCTTGCCGGTGCCCTTGCCGATCTTCTTGTGGAGCGCCAGCCAGCCGCTGAGCGCCTGTTGCTGCTTGAGCGCGGTGCGTGCGAACTGCGAGCGCCAGGCGAGCACCTCGACGTAGCGCGCGGTGGTCTCCTGTAGCTTTTGATCGATGCGCGCGAGCTGCGCGAGCAGCTCCTCGAGATCGACCGTGTGAAGCTGGACGAGCGCCTGATCCAGCAGGCGGTAGCCGAGCGCTTCCTCGAGGCTGCCCGGGGGATCGCTGCCCTGATGCGGCGCGGCGCGCTTGCGCAGGACGGCCGCCCATGCCGGCGCCGCGGCCTCGAGCCGGTCGAGCAGCCCGCGCCGTCGCGCGACGTCATCGCCGATCGCCTCGACCTCGCGCAGCCGGGTGTGGCCCTCGACGTACGCGTCGTAGTCGCCGGTGCGCAGCGCGTTGCGGAGCAGCTTCACGAGCGGATACGCCGCGCTCGTCGTCGAGAAACCCTTGAGGCCGTCGATCCACTGCTCGCGCGTATGGGCGAGGTCGCGCGCGCGGACGTGGCCCTTGCGCTCGGCGATGATCGGCCCGACCTTGTCGAGCGCGGCGCGGATCCGCGCGGTCTCGCCGTGTGGCCCGGCGGCCGGCGCGACCTGCACGACGATGCGGTCCCACTGAAGGCCGCTGCGCGTGAACGCCGCGAGGCAGCCGAGCCAGACCTCCTCGTGCCAGTTCAGCGCGGACCAGATCTGCGTCGTGAGCTCGGCGGCCTTCTTCTCGGGCTTCTTGCCCAGCGACGCGGCGGCCGGCGCGCCTGTGCCGTCGAGCTGGTGGTCCCAGCGCCGGGCGAGGCTGTCGCGCATGGCGTCGACCTCGAGCGCGGCGACCAGCGCGTGGAAATGCTCGACGGTACGCGGCTCGCCGCCCTCGACCTTGCAGGTGCGCAGGACCTCGCCCCAGCTGCCGTTGAACAGGCGCGAGGTGCGGCCGACCTTCTTGCCCGCGTCGAGGTGGCCGATGAGCTCGCGGCACGCGGCGAGCAGCTCGGCGCGCGGCCGCGTCGACTCGATCACCGGCGCGTGGGCGAGGATCAGCTCGTCGCGCAGCGGGATCTCGTGCGCGGCGCGGCGGACCTCCTCGCACAGCGCCAGCCATGGCGCTCGCTCGTCGGCGCCGCGCCGGCCGACCTCGAGGCACTCGCGGATCCACGGGGCGTCGTCGGACAGCGCCGCGAGCGCGCCGCGCACCACCTGCTCGAGCTCGGCGAGCGACTCGGCGGTCTGCTGATCATGCGCCCACAGCTTGGGGCTCGCGCCCGGCTTGGCCTGGTCGATCCGCCTGACCTCGTCGAGCAGCGCGGCAACCTCGCGCGGCGTCGGCAGATCGGTCACCGCGGGCCGCTCGGCGTCGAGCAGGTCCTCGTCGGATTCGGAGACCCGGCCGTTGAGGCGATAGAGCTCGAGGATCTCGGCGACCGAGAGCGGCAGGTCGGCGCTGACCGGCGCGGGGATCCAGTCGTGGACGCCGGCGGCCTGGCGCACGCGCCTGGCGGCCTCGGCGGGGGCGACCGCTTCGCCCAGGCTCGGCAGGCCGGTGTGCTCGTCGGTGATCGCGCGCAACAGCTGGGCGCGCACGGCGTCCTGCTCGGCGCGCAGCCCCTCGCGCGTGCGGGTCAGCCGCTCGATGTCCTTGTCGAGCTTGCCGCGCGTGGTCGACGAGAAGTAGTTGAGGATGCCGGTGATCGACTCCTCGAGCTGCATCGTGCTCTCCTCGTCGGAGTCGAGCAGGCTCACGCACAGCGACTGCAGCGGGCGGGCGACCTTGTCGCGCACGATGCGCAGCGCCTTCGACGCGTGGCTGGTGACCAGGATGGTCTTGCCCTGCGCGAGCAGGTGGCCGATGAGGTTCGCGATCGTGTGGCTCTTGCCGGTGCCGGGCGGGCCCTGGACCAGCACCGCGCCGGTCTCGTCGAGGCGATGGATCACGCGCTTCTGCTCGCGGTTGGCGTCGCGCGTGAGCAGGAGGTCGTACGCGATCGACTCGGTCGGGCGGCGATCGCTGCCGCGGCCGGTCTCGATGCCGACGATGCGCAGCAGCGCCTCGGGAAGGTCGTCGGTGTGCGGCAGGATCTCGATGTAGCGCTCGATGGTGTCGGCGAAGCCCTGGTTGCGGTTGCCGAGGTAGAACGCCGGCTGGCGGTAGACGTACGGCCCGGACGGCTTCCCGACATCGCGCTGCGCGTCGAAGTACATGCCGTTGCGCCACAGCGTCTGCACCATGCGCTGGAGGAACGCGCTGGTCGGCTTGCCGCCGAGCGGATGGATCTCGTCGTCGGCGACCTCCTGCTTGAGCGCGAGCAGCCGCTTCGGATCGACGTCGAGGTAGCGCAGCAGCGGCGCGTAGAGATCGGGCGGATCGCCGGTCTCGCGGATCGTGAACCGCGGCTTCCCCGCGTCGAACTCGAGCTGCACGCGCTGGAGCAGCACCGGGTGGCGCACGGTCTCGCCGCCGTGCGAGGCGACCAGCACGCCGTCGCCGATGAACAGCTGCAGCTTCTCGGACTCGCGCTCGAACTTGCCCCACAGCGTGAACAGCTCCGAGAACAGCCGCGCGGCTGCGATCACCTGGCTCTCGCTGGCCTCCCAGCGCCGGCGCTCGTCGAGCCAGCTCTCGAACGCCAGGACGCGCTCCTCCTTGGCCTCGAAGCTCTCCTCGCGGTTGGTCGTCTTGTGCGTGCGGGTCGGCGCGACTGAGGGCGTGACGCCGGGCTGCTCCCAGCCGGCCTCGAGCCAGTTCTCGAACAGCACCGATGGCGCGGGGCACTCGGTCTCGGCGGGGCGCTCGATCGCGACGATGAAGCCGCTACGTGACGGGGGGTCGCCACCGTCGGCGGCGTCGAGCGGCGCAAACCCGCGCTGGATGGTGCCGTGCCGCGGCAGCGCATCGAGCCGCAGGATCCACTCGTAGCGATCGAGGTCGAGTGCGGGCGGCGTCCGGATGCGGTGCAGCTCGGCCAGATAGCGGAACACCCTCTCGATCCGGGCGCGCGCCACGTCGATGTCGTAGGAGGATGAAGCCATGCCGGGTCGTCATCGTCACCGCGATCGACAGCAGCGCGATGGCGGCATGATACACGAATCGGTCGGCCTCGCCGCCGCGACGACGACTCAGAGGTGCAGGTACGACTCGTTGAACATGCGCGCGTTCGGGTCGAACGCGAGCACCGTGGTGATGGTGTCGCACACCGTCGGCAAGAGCAGACCCGGCGGAACCAGGCGGTCGGGGCACAGCTTCGCGATTCCGATGCCATCCTCGAGGAGCCAGCGCGCCGTGCTGAGGCAGACCGCGCCTTGCGTGTTCCAGCCCGCTTCGAACAGCATTCCGGGCGGCGGCAGCCCGAGCAGGCCGCCGTGGCGCTGGATCGGGCCGGGCGCCGGCAAGCGGTCCCAGACGTTGATCGTCGTCCCGTTGCGCGTGCCGGGCACGCCGTTGCCGCAGTAGTCGGCGCGCGCGAGCCGCGTGCAGGTCCAGTGCATCGCCTCCATGTCGCCGTAGCCTTCGATCCACGGCCGGTAGCCCCAGCGGTAGCACTTGGCGATCACGCCCGTCGTGCAGCCGAAGGTGAACAGCGAGCTCGACTCGGAGCGATCACCGTGCTCGTCGAAGATCGCCGCGACCGGGATCGCGACCCGGCGGCCGTCGGCGTCGGGACCGCATGCGGGCTGCCACGACTGCGTGTCGGGCACCCATTGCTCGAGCGTGTAGAGGAAGGTGTGCCCGGTGTTGGTCGGGTCGTAGGCGTCGTCCTCTTCCTCGATCGCGGTGATGCGGATATCCGCGGTCGCGGCCCTCGGCGGCGACACCGAGATGTCGCGCACCTGCGCCTGGAACTGCGCGCCGACCAGCTGGGTGCCGCGCAGGGTGGCCGTGCCGCGCTTGGCGATCACCTCGCCGCGCGAGACGCGCACGTTCTTCAGCGTGTCGCTCGAGATGGTGGCGCCCTCGAGGCGCATGCCCTGCATCTCCATGCCCTGCATCTCCATGCCCTGGGTCTTGGTGCTGGCCTGGGTCGCGCGACCGAGGTCCACATCGCCGCCCTCGCCGCTCTCGCCGCTCTCGGTGGACTCCACCGCGCAGGCGGACAGCAGGCCGATTGCCACGCAGGTGGCGGCGGACATGAAGACCGGCAATCGGG
>DATIPJ010000963.1:0-6964 GCA_035472155.1 Kofleriaceae bacterium | reverse complement strand
CTCGGCGCCAGCTTGGCGAGCGCGTCGACCGACATCGGGTGATAGAGCGCGGCCGGGTCGCGCCGCGCGGTGACGTCGAGCGAGACCTTGGCGAGCGCGGTCTCGAGCTGCAGGATCGCGGCGGCGTCGCGCGCGGCGTCGGCCTCGGGCGCGCCGAGCAGCGCCAGCATCTTGCCGATGTGCTCGACGTACTGGCTGCGGGTCTCGGTCGAGCGGGCGTCGTCGCGAAAGTAGAAGTCGCGCTCGGGGAGCCCGAGGCCGCCCTGGTCGACGAACGCGATCTGGCGGCGCGCGTCCTTGAAGTCCTGCAGCTCGCCGAACCCGAGGAAGGCCCCGACGCCGATCGACGACAGATGGCCGAGCAGCTCGCC
Organism: Kofleriaceae bacterium; assembly: GCA_035472155.1. Classification (GTDB taxonomy): domain Bacteria; phylum Myxococcota_A; class Polyangia; order Haliangiales; family Haliangiaceae; genus JABFXX01. Next base: position 6,593 of record DATIPJ010000963.1, on the reverse strand, counting down.
CAGCTGATCCTTCTCGGTGAGCGCCGCGATGCGGGCCAGCTCGGGCTCCAGCGGCGCGAGGCCGAGCTTGTCGATCGCCGTGACGTTCATGCACGACGCATAGTGATCGCCGGTCTTCTGCTCGTTGGGCGTGCGACGCGGATCGTCGGCGGCGACGCGCTCGAGCAGCGCGTGGAGCACGAACTCGTTGTTGTCGAAGATGAGGCGGCCGGTGCCCGAGCCGTTCATCTCGGCGGTCATCGGATAGACCTTTGGGAAGCCGCCGCAGCTGTACTGGAAGAAGTCTACGCACGGGTCGGCGGTGGTATCGAGGAGGCGCTCGTCGATGCCGGCGGGGATGTCGTGCGGGCGGCCCGCGATCGGGTCGCCGGAGCCCGCGTTGGTCGGCGGGACCGGTGAGCCGCAGGCGACGAGCGAGGCAGAAACCAATGACAGCGCGAGACATCGGGCGAGCATGATCGCATCGTGCACGAGCATCACCGACGGCGCGACTGCGACCCGCATGCGGCACCGGGTGCGCCCGCGGGGTGCCGCACGGCGCGACATCCCGTTGAACGGCGGCGATCGACGCGATACACCGGGCTTTGTAACCCACGACACGCGTCGTGAGCAGCATCCGAGCCAGGCGGCGGCGGGGAGTCCAGATCTTCCCTGGTACGCCTGGCGTGAATCGATTGCAATGCTGCGCGCGACTCGTGTTAGGGAATACCCGACTGCAACAATCACGGACTCAGTTCTGCAAAGACCTGAGAGGAGGGTCCCCATGACGGTTCGGGCACGACTTCACCACACGATTCTCACCAGATCACGACTGCTCGCGGCCACGATTCTGGTCGCCGCGGTGCTATGGGGCCTGTCGGGCACCGCTGCGGCGGCGCCGTGCGATACCTACGGCTCGAACGGCACGCCGTGCGTCGCCGCGCACAGCACCACACGCGCGCTGTTCGCGTCGTACAATGGTCCGCTCTACCAGGTCCGGCGCGCGTCGGACAACGTATCGCAGAATATCGGTGTCCTGTCCCCCGGTGGATTCGCGAACAGTGCGGCGCAGGATTCGTTCTGCGCGAATACGACCTGCGTCATCACGATCATCTTCGACCAGACGACGCGGCGCAACGATCTCACGATCGAGCCCGCCGGCACCGCCGGACCCGCCAACAGTGGAGTACCGGCCGATGCACTGCCGGTCACCGCCGGTGGACGCCTCGTCTATGGCGCATCGTTCTCGGGCCGCATGGGATACCGCAAGATGGCCGCCAACGGCACCGCGGTGAACGGTCAGCCCGAAGGGATGTACATGGTGACCTCCGGTACCCATTTCAATAACCTGTGCTGCTTCGACTACGGAAACGTCGAAGTGCCGGTCGCCGACACCGGCAATGGCCACATGGATGCGATCTACTTCGGCACGCTCTGCTGGTTCCCGACGTGCAACGGCGCGGGCCCCTGGATCATGGGCGATCTCGAGAACGGACTGTTCCAGTCCAACACCGGAGTCAGCCAGAACACGTCGAATACAGGCAATCGGTCGCCCTATGTGACCGCCATGCTGAAAAACAACGGCCAGAACTTCTTTGCGCTCAAGGATGGCAGTGCGCAATCAGGAGGTCTCGCGACCCGATACTCCGGAGCACTGCCGACATTCCGGCCCGGTTACTCGCCCATGCACCAGGAAGGGTCGATCGTGCTGGGCACCGGCGGCGACAACTCCAATGGATCGATAGGCTCGTTCTTCGAAGGCGCGATGACCGCAGGTGTCCCCAGCGATGCGGCCGAGAACGCCGTGCAGGCCAACATCGTCTCGGTGGGCTACGGAGGGCCGAGCCCGGTCGCCGGGGGGACACTCAACCCGGGCTCGACGATCTCGCTGCGCGCCACAACGGCATGCTGTACGACGCGCTACATCCGCCATCAGAACAACAACGTCGTCACGTCGGTGATCTCGGGCTCGAGCGCCGCCCTCGACAGGAACGACGGGAGCTGGATCGTGCGGCGCGGCCTGGCGAACAACGCATGCGTGTCGTTCGAGTCCCGGAACTTCCCGGGTGACTTCCTGCGCCATCAGAACTTCCAGCTCCGCCGCCAGCCCAACGACGGCAGTGCGCTGTTCCGCGCCGACGCGACATTCTGCCCCCAGGCCGGTCAGAGCGGCCAGGGCACGTCGTTCGCCTCGTTCAACTTCCCGACCCGCTTCATCCGCCACTTCAACAACACGCTGTTCATTGCGAGTAACGGCGGGGCGAACAACTTCGATGCACAGGCCGGCTTCGCAGCCGACGTGAGCTGGGCCGTCAGCTCGCCCTGGGCGCCGTGATCAGGTAAGTCCCTCGCTCATCGTCCGCATCTGGATCTCGATGATGCGGGCGCCCGGCGGCTGCTTGCACGCCAGCACGATGGCGCTCGCAACATCCTCGGGCTCGAGCATCGAGGACGCCGCAACGCCCTCCTCGGTGCGGCCCTTGCCGAGCGCGAACTCGGTCTTCACGCCGCCGGGGCAGATCGCACCGACCTTGATGCCGTGCGGCCGGACCTCCTTGTCGAGCGCCTGTGCCAGCCCGATCTGCGCGAACTTGGTCGCGCAGTACACCGCCTCGCCGGGGAATCCATACTTGCCCGCCATCGACGAGATCATCAGGATCGTCCCGCGCTTCTGGGCGATCATCACCGGAACGGCGTGGCGGGTGAACAGGAACGTGGATCGCACGTTGGTGTCGACCAGGTAGTCATACTCGGCGGCCGAGGTATCGACGATGTTCTTGTAGATTCCGGCCCCTACATTATTGATCAGGATGTCGAGCCGACCGAACCGCTCCTTGGCGGCCGCGACCGCCTTGACCGCGGTGTCCTCTTCGCTGGCGTCGCCCACGACGATCGCGACGCGCGATCCCGCAGCCTCGGCCTCGCGCGCGAGGGCGGCGAGCCGATCCTGCCGCCGCGCCGTGATCACGAGATCCGCGCCTTCGCGAGCGAGCGCGATCGCACTCGCCCAGCCGATGCCGGCGCTGGCGCCGGTGACGAGGACTGTATTTCCTTTCAGGCTCACGCTCATGATTCCTCCTGGTTCGCGACCGCGCGAGGCTCCAACGCACTGCGCCCAGCGTCAAGGTGGATTGCCGGACCAGTGGTCACACTGCCGTGGTCCGGACCACGGCGCCGCGCAAGGTTGACGCGGGTCGCGTGATTGCTCAGGATCTGGCCGTGGAACGCGGCACTGACGATCTCGTTCTGGGCCTCGACTTCGGCACCGATTCGGTCCGCACGGTCGTGGTCCAGGCGCGCAGTGGCACCACGGTGGGAGTCGCGGTCACCGCCTATCCTCGCTGGACGCGCGGATTGTACTGCGATGCCGTCGCGCATCGCTTTCGCCAGCACCCGCTCGACTACCTCGAGGCCATGGAGGCCTCGATCCGCGAGGCGCTCGCCGACGCCGGTCCGGGCGCGGCCGCGCGGGTGCGCGGCATCGCCGTCGATACCACCGGCTCGACGCCCGTGCTCGCCGACGGCGCCGGCCGCCCGCTCGCGCTGACCGCCGGATTCGAGGACGACCCCGACGCGATGTTCGTGCTGTGGAAGGACCACACCTCCGTCGCCGAGGCTGCGCAGATCAACGAGCTCGCGCGCAGCTGGGGCGGACTCGATTACACGCAGTTCGAGGGCGGCGTCTATTCGTCGGAGTGGTTCTGGGCCAAGGCGCTCCACATCCTCAAGGCCGAAGGCGCCGCGGGCCGCGCCGCGCACACGGTGCTCGAGCACTGCGACTGGATCCCCATGGTGCTGACCGGCACCGACGATCTGATGAAGGTCAAGCGCAGCCGCTGCGCCGCCGGCCACAAGGCGATGTGGCACGCGAGCTGGGACGGCTATCCCGCCGACGAGTTTCTCGCACGCCTGCATCCGCGCCTGCCTGCGCTCAAGGCATCGTTCGGAACACAGACCTATACGGCCGACACGCCGTTCGGCACGCTCGCGCCGGCGTGGGCGTCGCGGCTCGGCCTCGCCGAGAGCGTCGTGGTCTCCGTCGGCGCATTCGACGCTCACATGGGCGCGGTCGGCGGCAACATCCGCCCGTATCACATCATGAAAGTGATGGGCACGAGCACGTGCGACGTGATCGTGGGCCCGAAGGCGGCGGGCAGCGAGCAGCTCGTCGCCGGGATCTGCGGCCAGGTCGACGGCTCGGTCCTCCCCGACACCCTGGGCTACGAGGCCGGGCAGTCGGCGTTCGGCGATGTCTACGCCTGGTTCAAGGACCTCCTGTCGTGGCCGCTGCGGCTGCTCTCGTCGGTGCCCGGGCTCGAACCCGCCGCGGCGGCGAGCCTGGCGCAGTCCATCGGCGACCGCATCATCCCCGAGCTCGAGAAGGCGGCGCGCACCATCTCGCCCAGCGCGACCGGCGTGCTCGCGCTCGACTGGCTCAACGGCCGCCGCACGCCCGACGCCGATCAGCGCCTCAAGGGAGCGATCGCCGGCCTCGACCTGGGCAGCGACGCGCCGCGCATCTACCGCGCGCTCGTGGAGGCGACCGCGTACGGCGCCCGCGCGATCATCGAGCGCTTCCGCTCGCAGGGTGTGCGCGTCGACGCCGCGATCGCGATCGGAGGCATCCCGCGCAAGAGCCCGTTCGTCATGCAGGTCCTCGCCGATGTCCTCGACATGGCGATCGAAGTTCCGTCCGGTGAGCAGCCGGTCGCGCTCGGGGCAGCGATGTTCGCGGCCACCGCGGCGGGCCTCTACCCGCGGATCGAGGACGCTCAGCGCGCGATGTCGGCCGGGATCGAGATCACGTATCACCCCGATCGGGAGCGCGCTACACTGTATGCGTCGCTGTACCGCGATTATCTCGCACTCGGCCACTTCGTCGAGAAACAGCTGACGATGCGACCCACCTAGGAGCTCGGCAATGCTGGATCTGAAGCGCCAAGAAGTCTGGTTTGTCACCGGTAGCCAGGAGCTGTACGGCAAGGAAACGCTCGCCAAGGTCGCCGACAACTCGCGCGCCATCGCCCGCCACCTCGATGAATCCGGCGCCCTGGCGGTCCGCGTGGTGTGGAAGCCCGCGCTGACCAGCGCCGAGGCGATCCTCAAGGTCTGCCAGGAGGCGAGCGCCTCGCCCAGCTGCGTCGGCGTGATCGCGTGGATGCACACGTTCTCGCCCGCCAAGATGTGGATCGCCGGGCTCACCCGGCTCGATCGCCCGCTCGCGCACCTGCACACGCAGTTCAACCGCGAGCTGCCGTGGGACTCGATCGACATGGACTTCATGAACCTGAACCAGTCGGCGCACGGCGACCGCGAGTTCGGGTACATCGGGGCGCGGCTGCGGCTGGCCCGCACGGTCGTCGTCGGTCACTGGCAGGACGAGGACGTGCTTGGCAAGCTCGATGTCTGGTCGCGCGCCGCCTGCGCGCTGGCCGACGCGCGCCAGCTCAAGATCTGCCGGTTCGGCGGCATGAACATGCGCGACGTGGCGGTCACCGGCGGCGATCGCGTCGAGGCGCAGATCCGCCTCGGCTGGTCGGTCAACGGCTACGGCGTCGGCGACCTGGTCGGCCGCATCGCCGATGTACCGGACGCCGAGGTCGACCGCGTCGTCGGCGAGTACGGCGATCGCTACAACGTGGTCCCCGCGCTGCGCAAGGGCGGCGAGAAGCACAGCGATCTGCGCTACGCCGCGCGCCAGGAGATCGGGATGCGCGGCTTCCTCGAGGAGGGCGGCTTCGGTGCGCTCACCACCACGTTCGAGGATCTGCACGGCCTCAAGCAGCTGCCCGGCCTGGCCTGCCAGCGCTTGATGGCCGATGGCTTCGGCTTCGGCGCCGAGGGCGACTGGAAGACCGCGGGCCTGATCCGCGCCATGAAGGTCATGTCGGCCGGGCGCCCCGGCGGTGTGTCGTTCATGGAGGACTACACCTATCACCTGGTCAAGGGCCAGGAGCGCGTGCTCGGCGCGCACATGCTCGAGGTCTGCCCGTCGATCGCCGCCGGCAAGCCGTCGCTCGAGACCCATCCGCTCGGCATCGGCGGCAAGGCCGACCCGTGCCGGTTGGTGTTCGATGGCGGTCCCGGGGCCGCGGTCAACGCGACCATGATCGATCTGGGCAGCCGGCTGCGCCTGATCGTCGCCGAGACCGACGCGGTCGCACCCGATCGGCCGATGCCCAAGCTGCCGGTCGCGCGCGCGATGTGGATCCCGCGGCCGGACTTCAAGCGCGGCTGCGAGGCGTGGATCCTCGCCGGCGGCGCGCACCACGTGAGCTTCTCGCGCGCGGTGACGTTCGAGCACCTCGACACGTTCGCCAACATGGTCGGCATCGAGGTGGTCCGCATCGGCGCGGACACGACGATCCCGGGGCTCCGCAACGAGCTGCGCTGGAACGACGTCGGGTTCGGGAGCCTGCGATGAAGAGCGGGCCCGAGCCGAACCGATCGATTCCGGTCCGCCGCGCAGCAAGGAACGGAATCACCTTGCGGCGAGGGTCCCCCTTGGGGGAGCCGCGGTGACCCGCTATCGCGAGCTCCAGGACCAAGCCCTGGCCGCCAACCTGGAGATCCCCCGGCGCGGCCTGGCGATGTATACGTTCGGAAACGTTTCG
>DATIPJ010000962.1:0-9820 GCA_035472155.1 Kofleriaceae bacterium | reverse complement strand
GCATCGAGCACGGGCGCGTCGACACCAGCGCCGGCCAGTGCCGCCAGCGCGGGCGCGAACCGCGCGCGGTCATCCGCGAACACGAAGCCGGGCCGCAGCTGGTCAGCCACGCTGCGCAGCCGGCCGAAGCTCTTCGATTGCAGCGAGTACGCCGGCGATACCGGCGCCACGGGCAGCCCGGCGTGCATCGCGCCCAGCACGACCAGCCCGGCCGCGACGCTGTTGTCCGACAGGACCATCACGGGGCGGTCCGGCGCCGCGCCGCGCTCGAGCAGGCTCGCCGCGATGCCCTCGACGGCGGCCAGCGCCGCGGCGTAGGTCAGCGGAGCCCACGCGCCGGTCGCGTCGCGCTCGGCGAGGAAGACCGCAGCGGGCCGCTCGCGCGCCCAGCGCACCAGCCAGTCGCCGATACAGCGCGCCGGCTCACCGGGGGCGACCGGTGACTCGAGCAGGAGCCCGGTGGCAGTCTGACGAGCGCGAACCTCGGCCGGCAACAGCGCGATCATGGCGCGAGGATAGCGTCAGTGTGCACCGCTGGGGGCTCCCTGCGGCTGCGGCCGCTTGAGCAGCATCACCATCACGATGCCCAGGCCGATCGCCAGCGCCGTGATCCGGAAGCCATCCTCGAACGACATCACCATCGACTCGCGGGTGACGCGGCCCATGAACGTGGCGATCGGGTCCATGCCGGCCTCCGTGATCGCCCGCCAGCGGTCCTGGACGATCGGGCTATACGGCGAGACATGCTCGGACAGGTGCGCCGAGTGCACCGCGATGCCGTCGGCGACGATCTTGCCCATCCACGCGGTGCCGAGCGAGCCGCCCAGCTCGCGGGTCAGGTTGAACAGCCCGGTCGCATTGCCGCGCTGGGCCAGCGGCAGGTCGGACAGCGCCGCCACGCTGACCGGTATGAACACGAACGCCAGGCCGAGCGACCGCACGATGTTGGGGAGCACGAGGTCGAAGAACGCGGCGTCGGCCGTCAGGTGGGCGACCATCCACAGCGCGAGCGATGTGGTCCCGACGCCGAACACCAGCATGAAGCGCGGATCGACCCGGTTGGCCATCTTGCCGATCAGCGGCATCAGGAAGATCTGCGACGCGCCCGCATAGAGGAAGATATGCCCGATGTCGAGCGCCTCGTAGTGCATGACCGCGCCGCAGTACAGCGAGAACAGATAGCTCGCGCCGAACACGGCGAGCCCGAGCAGGAAGTTCAGCCCGGTGCCGGCGGTGTAGCTGCGGTTCTTGAACACGCGCAGGTCGACGACCGGATTGGGGTGCTCGAGCTCGTGCACGATGAACGTGATGAGCGAGATGGCCGCGAGGCCGCTCAGCACGAGGATCAGCGTGCTGTCGGTCCAACCCTCGCGGTTGCCCTCCTCGAGCACGTACTGCAGCGATGCCATGCCGACCGCGAGCAGCCCGATCCCGGCCGCATCGATGCGCGCGAGGTCCGGCGTGAAGCCCGGCTCCTTGAGCACGCGCGGGATCGCGAACGCGACCGCGAGCCCGATCGGCACGTTGACCAGAAATACCCAGTGCCAGCTCGCCCACTCGATCATGTAGCCGCCGATGGTCGGGCCGAGCAGCGGACCGGTGATCGCGCCCAGGCCGAACAGCGCCGCGGCCATGCCGTGCTGTGCGCGCGGATAGCGCGAGAACAGGATCGCCTGCGACGTCGGGATGATCGCGCCGCCGCCCATGCCCTGCAGCACGCGGAACAGGACCAGCGTCGGCAGGTTCCACGCCAGGCCGCACAGCGCGCTCGCGGCGGTGAAGATCAGCACCGACACCGAGAAGTAACGGCGGAAGCCGAACCGGCGCTGCAGCCAGCCGGTCATCGGGATGACCACGATGTTGGCCATCATGTAGCCGGTCGAGACCCAGCCGATCTGGTCGATCGGCATGCCGAAGCTCGCGCGGATATCGGTCAGCGCGACGTTGACGATCGAGATGTCGATCAGCGCCATCAGCGCCGCCGCCATCACGGTGATCGTGATCGCGGCCTTGGAGCCTTGAATCGGGGCCTGCATGGCGCCTCAGCGGGTGTGGACCACGACCTCGGCGCTCATGCCGGGCCGCAGGACATGGCCGTGCGGGTTGTCGATCTTGATCTTCACCGGCACGCGCTGCGTGACCTTGATGAAGTTGCCGGTCGCGTTCTCGGGCGGTAGCAGCGAGAACCGCGCGCCGGTGCCGGCGGCGACGCTGTCGACGTGGCCGTCGAGCTTGCCGGAGAACGTGTCGATCTCGACCTCGACCGCCTGCCCGGGCGCGATGTCGGCGAGCTGGGTCTCCTTGAAGTTGGCGACCACCCAGATGTCGCTGAGGTCGACGATCGCCATCAGCGCGCGATCGGGCGACACCAGCTGGCCGGGCTCGACGGTGCGCTTGCTGACCGTGCCGGCGATCTCGGCGCGGACCTTGGTGTACTCGAGCTCGAGCAGGGCGCGGTCGAGCGCGGCCTGCGACTGCGCGACGCGGGCCTCGGCGAGCGCGACCTGCGCGCGCGCGGACTCGAGCTGCTCGTCGACCGTCTCGGCGGCCAGCAGGCGCCCGCGCGCCGAGACCTCGGTGCCGCTCGAGTTCGAGCGATTGGCGAGCGCGCTGGCGAGCCGCGCCTTGGCCTGGGCGAGCTGTGCATCGGCCTGGGTATCCGCGGCGACCCGTGTGTCGATCTCGGACTGGGTGACGGCGCCCGTGGCGTGCAGCCGCTCGGCGCGCTCGCGGTCGATCTTGGCCAGCTGCTTGTGCGACTCGGCGGCGGCGACGTCGGCCTTCGACTGGTCGATCTGCGCGGCGGTGCTGCCGGTGACGGCGGCGGCCTGCGCGATCGCGCCCTGCGCGACGGCCAGGTTCGCCTTCGCCGTCTTCTCGGTGAGCGCGAGCTGGGTCTGCGCGATGCGCTGCTGGGCCTGCGTACCGGCGAGCTCGGCGCGCGCCGAGGCGACCTTGACCTGCTGGTCGCGATCGTCGAGCTCGAGCAAGAGATCGCCCGCCTTGACCTCCTGGTTGTCCTTGACGACCAGCCGCTTGACCTGCCCGGCGATCCGCGCCGCCACGTTGGACACGTGCGCTTCGATCTGCGCGTCGTCGGTCTTCTCGCGGCCGATGCGCGAGACGTAGATGAACGTCGCGATCGCGCCCGCGGCGACGAGCAGGCCGGCCAGCACGAACGGCGCCCGTCGACGCTTCTTCACAGGCGTCACAAGCGGGGCGTCTTGACTCGGCTCGACGGGCGGGGCCTGGTTATCTCGGATCGGGCTCACGGCTGCCATGGCGATGGTCGCCCACGCTGCATCCGCGAGGCCATCGTCAAACTCGTGGAATCTGCATTGATCTGTCGGGTTGCCTGGCAACAGGGCATCAGGTGTTCCGACGGTTGTCGGCGTCGCTCGAGGACTGCGCGCATCGGAGGCACGCGACGATGATCAGCACTCCGAGCACACCTGATCGTCCGATCACCATGGGTGTGCTGCGACACCGCGCTCGACGAGAACACTGCACTTTAGCGCGCTTTTGCGCGCCTGGGTCTCAGTTATTCATGTGTGCGACACGGGACTGCCGAGCAGATCTCCGCGCGATAACGCACGCGCTGCGACAACGTTCGCGTGGAGAGAGACTGTTTCCCACGCACTCGGCGCAGGTTGCCGGCCTTGCGTGCCGCCGGTGCTGCATATTCACGCTGCCACTACGTACGGGCCAAGGTCGTGCCCGAGTAACAACACCCACCGGTGCATTCCGCGAGGGAGACCACGATGACGCAGCTTGCGTGCAAACGGACCATCACCGCCCTGGCCTCGGGGCACATCCTCGAAGCGCCGCCGCTTCCCACGTGTACGATCGAGGACCTGGCGGCTGCGCTGCCCGGCCTCGACGCCGCCGAGGACAACCTCGGCGCGCTCGGCCGCGACGGCACCCAGGTCTCGTGGCGCGCCGTGCGCGACGGCATCGCCGGCAACGTGCTGCGCGTCTGGCACGACGGCGAGCGCGTCCGCGTGATCGAGCTCGAGCGGCCCGAGCCCGCGGGCGGCTGGCCCGCGCTGCGCGACCAGCTCGGCGCGCCGACCCAGAAGCTCGGCGTGTTTCGCGACGTGGTGCTCGAGGAGGGGCTGTGGTTCTACAGCGCGCGCGGCGTCGCCGCGCAGACCTCGCACGCGGGCGAGCAGCTCGATCGCGTGATGGTGTTTCCGCCGACGACGGCGGGCGACTTCATCGCGCACCTCGCGATGTCGCTCGCACCGCCGCGCCAGCGCCCGGACGAAGGCGACTGAGCGGCCGCTCGCGCGTTCGCGCTACCAGGGATCGATGCACGGCCGCTTGCGGGTGCGCCGCTCGGCCGGTTGCGACGACGCGAGGCCGGCGAGGATCCAGCGCCGCGTCTCCGCCGGATCGATGACCTCGTCGATCTCGACGTAGGTGCCGGCGTTGATCGCCTTGCCCTCCTCGTAGTAGCGCGCGACCATCTTCTCGTAGAGCGCGCGGCGCTCGGCGGGATCGGCGACCGCCTCGAGCTCCTTGCGATAGCCGAGCTTGACCGCGCCCTCGAAGCCCATCGGGCCGAACTCGCCGGTGGGCCACGCGATCGTGAACACGCAGCCGTGGAAGTCGCCGGCCGCCATCGCGATCGCGCCCAGGCCGTACGCTTTGCGGAGCACGACCGTGAAGTACGGGACCGAGATGCTCGCGCAGGTCACGAACATGCGGCTCACGTGGCGGACCAGCGCCGTCTTCTCGGCTTCGGGGCCCACCATGAAGCCCGGTGTGTCGCACAGCGCGAGGATCGGGATGTCGAACGCGTCGCACAGCTGGACGAAGCGCGCGGCCTTGTCGGCAGCGGGGGCGTCGATCGCGCCGCCGAGGTGGTGCGGGTTGTTGGCGATCACGCCGATCGGGCGGCCCTCGATGCGGATCAGCGCGGTGAGGATGCCCACGCCGAACGCCGCGCGCAGCTCGAGCACCGAGCCGATGTCGGCGAGGTCGCGCAGCACCGGGCGCACGTCGTAGACCCGCAGGCGGTTGTCGGGGATGGCGCGGCGGAGCACGCGCTGATCGACGCAGTCCCATGCTGCGATCGGGCCCTGGAAGTACGACAGGTACTGGCGCGTGGCGTGAACGGCCTCGATCTCGTTGGCGACCAGGACGTCGATCACGCCGTTGGGCGCCTGGACGCGCGCCGGCCCGATGTCGTCGGGCGCGTAGCGGCCCAGGCCGCCGCCTTCGATCATCGCGGGGCCGGCCATGCCGATCGATGTGTCGGCGGTGGCGATGATGACGTCGCAGCAGCCGAGCAGCGCGGCGTTGCCGGCGAAGCAGCGGCCGGCGACGACGCCGATCACCGGGACCAGCCCCGATAGCCGCGCGAACTGGGCGAACGTGGGCACGTCGAGCCCGATGCCGAATGCGTCGGTATCGCCGGGGCGACCGCCGCCGCCCTCGGCGAACAGCACGAGCGGCAGGCGCAGCTCGTGCGCCAGGCGCAGCATGCGATCGAGCTTCTTGTGGTTCATGTAGCCCTGCGTGCCCGCGAGGACCATGTAGTCGTAGGCGCAGACCATGGCGCGCCCGCCGGCGCCGAACAGCTCGCCGTTGACCGTGCCGATGCCGGTGACCAGGCCGTCGGCCGGGGTCGATTCGATCAGGTCGGCCACGCCGCGCCGCCGGCGCTGGGCGGCGAGGGCGAGCGCGCCGTACTCGGTGAAGCTGCCCGGATCGACGAGCGCGTCGATGTTCTCGCGCGCGGTGCGATGGCCGCTGTCGTGGCGACGCACGACGGCCGCGGGGCGGCCCGCATCGAGGCCGACCGCGTGGCGCGCGCGGACCTCGGCGAGATCGGGGCGGATCGCATCGAGGTCGGCGGCGGCCTCGGCGCGCACCTCGTCGGCGGCGAGCGCCACCGGCGCGAGGAACATGATCGGCTCGCCCGCCATGACGATGTCGCCGGGCTGGGCCGCGATCGCGCGGACGATGCCGCCCTCGTCGGCGGTGACCACGACCTCCATCTTCATCGCCTCGACGATCGCGACCGGCTGGCCGGGGCGCACGGGATCGCCCTCGGCGACCGAGAGCGTGACGAGCTTGCTCTGCATCGGCGCGACCACGGGGACGGTGTCGGGCGGCGCGGGCTTGACCAGGCGCGGCCCCGGCGCGGCACCGGCGCCGATCGCGCCGCGTGCTGCCGTCGCCGGAGCTGCGAGCGCAGGGGCCGCGCGCACCAGCTCCGGCGCGCGCTCCTCGACGAAGCGCGTCGTGATCCGATTCGCGATCACATCGGGATGGTCGAGCAGGGCGCCCAGGAACGCCGCGTTGGTCGCCACGCCCTCGATGCGGAACTGACCGAGCGCGCGCTGGGCCTTGCGCAGCACATCGGCGTAGGTGCCGCGCGGGGTGTGGACGATCAGCTTGGCGAGCAGCGAATCGAACGCCGTCGTCGTCTCGTAACCGACGTAGCCGAAGGTGTCGACGCGGACGCCGGCGCCGAACGGCAGGTCGAACGCGGTGAGCGTGCCCGCCGCCGGCGCGACCGCGCCCTGGGCATCCATCGTCTCCATGTTGATGCGCAGCTGGAGCGCGAAGCCGCTCGGCGCGGGGAGGTTCTCGGCGAGCCCGAGGTCGGCGAGCGAGCGGCCGCGGGCGAGCCCGAGCTGGATCTGCACCAGATCGAGCCCGAGCACCTCCTCGGTCACCGTGTGCTCGACCTGCAGCCGCGGGTTGGCCTCGAGGAAGAAGAACCCGATCGGCGCGCCCGCGGCGTCGAGCTCGACCAGGAACTCGATCGTGCCCACGCTCTGGTACGCCGATTTCTCGGCGAGCCGGCACGCCGCGGAGATCAGCGCGCCGCGCAGCTCCCAGGGCAGCGACGGGCTGGGCGCGATCTCGACCAGCTTCTGGTTCCGGCGCTGCAGCGTGCACTCGCGATCGAACAGCGCGACCCCGCGCTTGCCGTCGCCGGCGATCTGGACCTCGACGTGGCGCGCGCGCGGCAACAGGCGCTCGACGTAGAGCTCGCCGTTGCCGAACGCCGCCTGCGCCTCCGAGCGGCAGCGCGCGTAGGCGTCGTCGAGCTGCGCCGCGCTGGTCACCGCGCGCACCCCGCGGCCGCCGCCGCCCGCGATCGCCTTGACCATGATCGCGCCCCCGGGCCCCAGCGCGCGCAGCGCCTCGCGCGCCTCGGCCAGGCTCGTCGCCTGCTGGGTGCCGGGCAGGGTCGGCACCTGGCAGCTCGCCGCGAACCGGCGCGCGGCCGCCTTGTCGCCGAACAGCTCCAGCGCCTCGGGCCGCGGCCCGACGAACGTCAGCCCGGTGGCGATGCACGCGCGGGCGAACGCCGCGCTCTCGCTGAGAAAGCCATAGCCCGGGTGCACGGCGTCGCAGCCGGCCTCGCGCGCGATCGCGATCAACCGCGCACCATCGAGGTAGGCCGCCGGCCCCGCGGCGCCGAGCGCGACCGCCTGCGTCGCCCGCTGGACGTGCAGCGCGCGGGCGTCGTCCTCGGAGTACACCGCGACCGTGGCGATCCCGAGCTCGGCCGCCGCTTGTGCCACACGGACGGCGACCTCGCCGCGATTGGCAATGAGGAGCTTTTCGACCATGTCGATGGCGGCGCATGGTGGCACGATCCCCCGCCAGGAGGCTTCTGTGGAACGCCGTATTCAGAGAGGTTCGCCGTGAACGATGTGATCGGGTGGCTTGAGCGCGTGGCGACCGAGCCGGCGACGATCACGCTCGGCGCGATCCTCGCCGCGTTCATCGCCGGCCGCATCGTCGTCGGGATCGCGCGGCCGATCCTGGCGCGGATCGCCGGCCGCACCGCCAACGACTGGGACGATCGCCTGGTCGAGCTGATGGCCTCGCCGCTGGCGCTCGTGCTCGCGAGCCAGGCGCTGCGCATCGCTTCACCGTGGCTGCCGCTGGAGGGCCATGCGCTCCAGACCCTGCTCGGGGCGATCTCGATCGTCACCACGCTCGCCATGCTGTGGACGGCGTTTCGCGGCATCGACCTCGCGCGCGGCGTGCTCGAGCGGCGGTCGTGGGCGATCGACCGGCCGTCGTCGCGCTCGATGCTCTCGATCGGCGGCCGGTTCGCCAAGGTCGCGGTGTTCGTCATCGCCGGCATCGTGGCGCTCGCGCAGCTCGGCGTCTCGGTGGCGAGCCTGGTCGCGGGCCTCGGCATCGGCGGGCTCGCGGTGGCGCTCGGCGCGCAGAAGACGCTCGAGAACCTGTTCGGCACGCTGTCGATCGGCGTCGACCAGCCGATGCGCGAGGGCGACACCGTCAAGCTCTACGACTTCCTCGGCACGGTGGAGCGGATCGGGTTGCGCTCGACGCGGATCCGCACGCTCGACCGCACGATCGTCACGATCCCCAACGGCGAGCTCGCGAACCACCGCATCGAGTCGTACACCGCGCGCGACCGGCTGCGCCTGGCGACCACGATCGGCCTGGTCTACGAGACCACGTCGCAGCAGATGCGCGCGATCCTCGCCGAGCTCGAGGCGATCCTGCGCGCTCACCCCAAGATCTGGCCCGACGGCCTCGCGGTGAAGTTCAAGGCGCTCGGCGAGTCCTCGCTCGACATCGAGATCGCGGCGTGGTTCCAGACCGCGGACTGGGCGGAGTTCCAGGGCATCCGACAGGACGTGCTGCTCGACTTCATGGCCGCGATCGAGCGCAACGGCAGCTCGATCGCGTTCCCGACGCGCACGGTGCACGTGGCAGGCGTCGCGCCCGGGCGCACCGCGAGCTAGCTGGCGCGGCGGCGCGACGGACCGAGAGCGCGGAGCTCGTCGGACAGCGCCTGCCGCAGCGCGGCCATCGCCGGGCTCTCGTAGCGGCCCGAGCTCCGCGCGAGCGTCACGATTCGCTCGAGCCGCGGCGCCGACAGCGGCACCGCGCGCAGCGCCGGCCACGGCACCGCAGCGCCGCTCGCCGGCACGATCGAGATGCCGAGCCCGGCGGACACCGCGGCGCGCACGGTGCCGATGTTCGCCGTCGAGCACACGACGCGGAGGTTCACGCCGCGCGCCTCGGCGGCCTCGGTGATCAGTCGCCGCACGGTCGAGCCGGGCCCGAACGTCACGAAGTCCTCGTCGTGCAGGTCGTCGAGGCGCACGCCGGTGCGTGTTGCCAGGCGGTGGCCCGCGGCGACGATCACGACCAACGGCTCGCGGTAGAGCCGAAGGAGGACGACGCCCTCACGTGCGGCCTCGGCGCCGACGATCTCGCCATCGCCAGCGCGACCGAGGTGCACGAGGCCGAGGTCGACATCGCCGCGGCCGAGCAGCTCGAATACCTGCTGCGTGTGCGCCTCGGTGAGGACGATCCGCACCCCGAGATGCGCGGTGTGAAACCGCGCGAGCAGCGGTGCGAGGCGGCCCTCGAGGAGCGTCTGCAGCGCGCAGCCGAGTCGCACGGTGCCCCGGCCGAGCCTGGCGTGTGCGGCGACCTCCTCGCCGGCGTCGTGGACCTCCGCCAGGATGCGCTCGGCGCGCACCAGCAGATCTCGACCGGCCTCGGTGAGACCGTCGGTGCGATTGCCGCGGTCGACGAGCACGACGCCGAGCTCGACCTCGAGCGCGCGCAGCCGCTGCGACATGGCAGGCTGCGCGACCCCGAGAGAGCGCGCGGCGCGCGTGAAGCTGCCGGCGTGGACGATGGCCACGAAGGCCTGGAGCTGGCGGATCTCCATGATAAGGAATCTTTATCATAGGACCGTGCTTCCATATTGGATATGCATCGCGCCGAGCGCCATGGTCGTGCCATGAACCCTTCGGATCCAACCCGCCGCAGCGTGCTCCTGGGCATCGGCGCCGGCGCG
>DATIPJ010000961.1:0-3761 GCA_035472155.1 Kofleriaceae bacterium | reverse complement strand
GCCAGCGGCGACACGTAAACGGGGGCTCTGTCTTCGAACGCGGGGCCCCGCGGTGGAGATCGACGGGAAGTTGGTCGGATTTGTGACGGCCGTGCCGACAAACTCCGCCGCCACGCGAGAGCGACCTGCCCGAAAGAAAGTCCGGACCATTTCAACGCTGATTCCCGAGAACTCAGGTGCAAGGAATCGAAAAGGAGGTCGGTTTCTTCGGCTTCGGTCCGACAACTCCGGCGGCATGGAGGTCAAAAATTTCGCGGTTGGCCGAGAACCCCCGGTGAGGAGCGGAAAAAAGATCCGGTGCACTGACGAAAGTAGGTCCCTTTTTCGGGCCTTCTCTCGACAACTCCGGCGTGCGGTGCCGAAAGAGAGCCACCAGATGAATCCCAGTTCCATTCGCAGGCCGGTTGCCGAGAAGGGTGATGCAGCGACCGAAAACCCTCACCGCGTCAGAAGAAAGCTGGTCGCTTTCGCCGCCCAGTTGCCGAGAACGTCGCCGAAATCACGACCACCAGCAGGAGCACAACGATGCGCCACAGAATCCGAGAGCAGTCCTACGTCGACTGCGTGCGCCGGACCATCGTGATCACCTAGATCGGAACATCGTGATCACTCAGATCGGTCCATCGTGATCACCTGGATCGGCCTCGTGATCACCTAGATCGGTCATCGTGATCACCTCCGTCCGGGACCCCGGGCGGTGAAAAGGATAGCGGCGCTGGATGGTCCGCCTGAGGGTGCGTCTCGAAGGAGACGCGATGCCCACGGAGCGACTATCCATGCGAGACGTAAGAGAAATACTGCGGCAGAAGTGGCAGCTGGGGCGAAGCCACCGGCAGGTGGCGGAGAGCGTCGGCGCCAGCGCCGGTGCCGTCGGCGAGACGATGCGGCGGGCGAAGATGGCAGGCGTGACGAACTGGGCGACGGTGGAGGGGCTGGCGCCGAGCGAATTGGAAGCGCGCTTGTACCCGTCGGTGGTGGCGGCGGAGAAGCCGACGCCGGACTGCGCGTGGATCCACCGCGAGCGCCGACGCGTCGGCGTGACCTTGCAGCTGCTGCACCTCGAGTACGTGGAGCAGCAGCCCGACGGGTACCGCTACTCGCAATTCTGCGAGCACTACCGCCGGTGGCTGCGCCAGCGGGGCGCGACGATGCGGCAGGTGCACCGGGCCGGCGAGAAGACCTTCGTCGACTATTCGGGAAAGAAGCCGTGCATCTGGGACGAGAAGACGGGCGAACGGATCGAGGTGGAGCTGTTTGTCGCCGTGCTCGGCGCCTCGAACTTCACGTACGCGGAGGCGACGCGCTCGCAGCGCGGGCCTGACTGGATCAGCAGCCACACGCGGGCCTTCGCGTACTTTGGCGGCGTCACGGCAGCGACGGTGTGCGACCAGCTCAAGCCGGGCGTGACGCTGTCGTGCCGATACGAGCCCGGCATCCAGCGCACGTACGAGGAGATGGCCGCGCACTACGGCACGACGGTGCTGCCGGCGCGGCCGTGGCACCCGCGCGACAAGCCCAAGGTCGAGGGCGCCGTGCTGATCGTGCAGCGGTGGATCCTCGCGCGGCTGCGCAACGAAACGCACTTTTCGCTGGGGTCGCTCAACGCGCGCATCGCGGAGCTGCTCGAGGACCTGAATGACCGGCGGATGCGCGTCTACCAGGTGAGTCGTCGCCAGCTCTTCGACAAGCTCGAGCGGTCGGCGCTCAAGCCGCTGCCCACGACGCGCTTCGTGTACGGCGAATGGGCGCGAGCCAAGGTGAACGTCGATTACCACGTCGAGAGCGACGGCCACTACTACTCGGTCCCGCACACGCACCTGCACGCGCACGTCGACGTGCGCGTGTCGGCGGGGACCGTCGAGATCCTGCTCGACGGGCGGCGCGTCGCCTCGCACGTGCGCAGCTTCCAGCGCGGGCGGCACACGACGACGACGGAGCACATGCCGGCGGCTCACCGGGCGCATCTAGAGTGGAGCCCGTCGCGGATCATCAACTGGGCCGGCACCATCGGCCCGCAGACGCGCACGCTGGCGGAGGCAATCCTGGCCGAGCGGCCGCACCCCGAGCAGGGCTACCGCTCGTGCCTCGGGATCCTGCGACTCGGCAAACGGTACGGCGACGCGCGACTCGAGGCCGCGTGCGCCCGGGCCGTAGCGGCGGGCGCGCGCTCGTATCGCCACGTCGACTCGATCCTGAAGTGCGGACTCGATCGCGCGCCGCTGCCGGCGCCCGCCGACGAGCCGGCGCGACCGCTTTCGACCGAGCCCCACGAGAACGTCCGAGGACCCAACCACTACAACTGAGGAGGAACGCACCGTGCTGAACGAACCGACGATCGAGAAACTGAAGGCCCTGCGCCTCGACGCGCTCTGCGCGGCCTGGGCCGAACAACAGAAGAGTCCCGAGATCGGCCAGCTGTCCTTCGACGAGCGGCTCGGCCTGCTCGTCGACGCCGAGCACCTGGCCCGCGAGAACAAGCGCCTCAGCCGGCTGCTCAAGGAGGCCAAGCTCCGGCTCGGTCAGGCGTGCGTCGAGGACATCGACTACGCGCCGAAGCGCGAGCTCGACAAGGCGGTCGTGCGCCAGCTCGCGACCTGCCGCTGGGTGCATGAGCACCAGAACGTGATCGTCACGGGCGCGACCGGCGTCGGCAAGACCTACGTCGCGTGCGCGCTCGCGCAGCAGGCGTGCCGTCGCGGATTCAGCGCGATCTACCGCCGCGCCTCGCGCCTTTTCGACGAACTGGGCCTCGCGCGCGCCGACGGCAGCTATGTCCGCCTGCTCAGCAAGCTCGCCCGCGTCGACGTGCTCGTGATCGACGATTGGGGCCTCAGTCCACCGCGCGACCAGGAACGCCGCGATCTCCTCGAGATCCTCGAGGACCGCTATGGTCAGCGATCCACGGTGATGACCAGCCAACTGCCGACGAAGCAGTGGCACGAGCATCTCGCCGACCAGACCATCGCCGACGCCATCCTCGACCGCATCCTCAACAACGCCCACCGTCTCGTGCTAAAGGGTCCGACTCGGCGCAACCCCGAGGCCAGAGAGAAGAAGGACACCGACAAATAACCCAGAGGACAGCCAGCGTCGCTTCGCTCCGATCACAATGCACCGATCCCGGTGATCACGATGGGCCGATCTGGGTGATCACGATGGCCGGAATACGCAGCAAAGCCAACGACTGGGACTACCCCTGCTACGTGACCCGCGGTCGATCCGACGACGGCGCGTACGTCAGCCTCGATGAGGCTGAAAGATTCTTCGACTTCGAAGAGCGAGGCTATCTGGTCATTCTGGCGAGCGGTCCCAAGGGTGATCCGTTGGCCCAAGCGGTAGCGGAAAAGGCGCGGGCGCTGTTCCCGGCAGTCGAGCTCAGGACCGACGACGTGTCGGAGGGGTGCATTCACTGACGCCAACCGCAGCCTCGCTCTATCACCATCAGCCTCGCGTGGTGCCCGGTCTGGGGACGTTCGGCCAGCATCCCAATCCGGCAAGCTGGATCGGCGGCCGCGGCCAACACCGCCGCCGAAAGCCGGAGGAAATCGACGACAGACGGCGACATCCCGGAATTGTCCGCAGCAATGGGTGCGAGAGTGGCGCCTAAGGAGATCGCCCATGGCCGACGAAAACTCACCCCCACCAGCTCCCGCACCAATTCCCCAACCGTGGTTCTCCAACCTTTGCCCGAACGACCTCGGCCTCAAGGCCGCGTTCTTGTCAGGGGAAGGGGGGAACGCCGTCACCTTCCGTCCGCTGGT
>DATIPJ010000960.1:0-7078 GCA_035472155.1 Kofleriaceae bacterium | reverse complement strand
CGCCAAGCAGCTCGGCGTGCGCGTCGAGATCGACCAGGAAACCGCGGCCAAGCTCGACGAGGGCGACGAAGCCGCCGATGACCGCAGCGCGCCACGCGCAGGCTCGGCCGGGCAGCCGCCTGACCATCCGGTGGTTCGCGGCAGCGGAGCGCAGCCGCCGGCGAGCTCCGCCGCGACACGCCCCGGAGGCGGCCCGTGAGCGCGTCCCGGACATCGCGGCGCGAACGCGGATCGATGCCGGGTGATCGCCGCGCGCACGCACCGCGCATCATCCTCGGAGATCTACCGTGAGCGAGCGCCGTGGGTCGCCGCTCGCACGCCGGGTCACGCCAGCGAAGGGGACGGTCCCGGCGAGGGGGGGCGTCGGGCCGCTGCTGGGGACGAGCACATTCGGCGCGATCATCAGGCGCGCGGTCGAGGCCACACCGGGCGCGGTGGGCGGCGCATTCGCCGACTCGGGGGGCGAGATGATCGACGGCTACACGACGGCCGATCCGCACGAGTGGGCGCTGTTGACCGCGCATTACGGCGTGGTGCTCGGACACATCCACGCCGCCTTCGGGACCTGGCACTTCGGCGGGCCCGAGTACTTCATCGCGCAGCACGCGCTGCTCGACATCATCGTCCACGCCGTCGACGGCGGTTACTATGCGCTGATGGCCGTCGCCGAGCCCGCGCCACTGGGCCGCGCGCTGCTCCGGCTGCGCGAAGCGGCGCGCGCGCTACACCAGGAGCTCGCATGATGAGCCGCCGCGTCCGCAACCTGGTGATCGCCGGCGCGGCCGCTGCGTGTGCGGTCGGGCTCGATGTCCACCGGCCCGGCCCGCTCGGCATCGAGATCGGCGTGTCCAGCGCCCACGCCGCCACCGATGGCACCGACTACGACCCGCGCTCGACGGCGTGGAACGGCATGGCGAGCTTCGTCGGCCTCGCCGAGGGCATGGGCTTCGAGGTCACCGCGGTGGGCTCGCTCGAATGGAGCGAGCTGTCGGCCGAGGACATCCTGTTCCTCATCTATCCGCTCCAGCGCGTCGACCCCGGGCGGCTCGGCGCGTTCGTCCAGGCCGGCGGCAACGTCGTGATCGCCGACGACTTCGGTGAAGGCAAGGACGCGATGCAGGGCCTTGGGTTGCTCCGCGCCGAGGTCGAGACGCCGCGCGCCAGCAAGTACTACGAGGGCCGCACGTTCGCGCCGATCGCGACCGCGCGCGGCGACCACCCGCTCGCCGTTGATGTCGGCGAGGTCGTCACCAACCACCCCGCGGCGCTGACCCGGATCCAGGGCGCGGCCAGCGTGGTCGCGTTCGACGAGGGCGCGGTCGTCGTCGCCGGCGAGCGCGGCAGCGGCCACTTCGTCGCGATCAGCGACCCGAGCATCTTCATCAACAAGATGCTGACGTTTCGCGGCAACATCCAGCTGGCGGCCAACCTGCTCCGCTACCTCGACCGCGGCGGGCGCGCCAAGCACGTGGTGCTCCTGCGCGGCGACGTCCCGATGTACGGCGACCCGCGACCCTTCATCGACGACGCCAAGGCCGGCGAGCTCGGCCGCTCGATCGCGGACCTCAACTTCTGGCTCTCCGAGCGGCGCGCGTGGCTGCTCACGCCCGGCGCGATGAAAGGCCTCGCGGCCGCCCTCGCCGCGGTGCTGCTGCTCCTCGCCATGTTCGCCCTGCCCGTCCGCCGCGGCCCCCGCATCGACGGCGCGTGGCTGCGCTTCGGCCGCCCGGGCCGCCGCGACGAGCCCCACAGCGTGGTCACCCAGGCCGAGCGCGGCAGCGGCTCGAACCTCGTGCTCGCGTGCGTGCTGCGCGATCAGGTCCAGGCGCTGCTCGCCGACGCGATCGGCAAGCCCGAGCCGCTGTACACCCTCCCCGAGCAGCAACTGCAGACAGAGCTCACGCGGGCGCGCGGCGAGGCCGCCGGGATCGCGCTGCGCCAGGTCTACCGCCGTCTACGCGCGCTGCCGAGCCGGGGCCAGGCAGCCGCGCCATGGAGCGCGGGCCACCTCGCGCGACGCGATTTCGACACCCTGTACCGAGATGTGGCCGAGCTGTGTCGTACTCTCGGCGCCGCTCTCGAGCCGGAAGCCTAGCCGATGCCGATGCCCGTACCCAACATCACGCCGGACCGTGTCGCCCGCGTCAACCAGCTCGCGCACACGATCGCCGAGGAGGTCGGGCGCGCGTTCATCGGCAACCCGACGATCACCGAGGCGCTGCTCGTGGCGCTGATGGCGCGCGGCCACGTCCTGATCGAGGGCTACCCCGGGGTCGCCAAGACCACGCTGGTCAAGGCGTTCTCGAGCACGCTCGGCTGCCACTTCCGGCGCATCCAGTTCACGCCGGATCTGCTGCCGTCGGACATCACCGGCACCTACATCCTCGATATGCGGACCAACACGTTCGTCCTGCGCGAGGGCCCGGTGTTCACCAACGTGCTGCTCGGCGACGAGATCAACCGCGCGCCCGCCAAGACCCAGTCCGCGCTGCTCGAGGCGATGCAGGAGCACCAGGTCACCATCGAGGGCGAGACCCGCACGCTCTCCGAGCCGTTCATCGTGCTCGCGACCCAGAACCCGATCGAGCAGGAGGGCACCTACCCGCTGCCCGAGGCGCAAGTCGACCGCTTCCTGATCAAGCTCAAGATGGGCTATCCGGCGCCGCTCGACGAGAAGCGCATGCTCGGCACCTACGACCGCCCGCCGCCGCCGGTGCGCGCCGTGGTCGGCCCCAACGACGTGCTCGACATGCAGGCGCTCGCGCAGGAGGTGTTCGTTGCCGCGGAGCTGCTCGACTACGTGCTCGGCCTGGTCGCGTTCACGCGCTCGCACCCCAAGGTCTACCTGGGCGCGTCGCCGCGCGCCGGCCTCGCGCTGGTCCACGCGTCCAAGGGCCTCGCGCTGCTGCGCGGCCGCGACTACGTCCTGCCCGACGACGTGCGCCACCTCGCGCCGCTCGTGCTCGGCCACCGCATCCTGATGTCGCCCGAGGCCGAGCTCGAGGGTGCGGCCGGCACCGGCGTCATCACCGAGGCGGTCGACAAGGTCGGCTACAAGATGCCGCGCGGGGCCGGCCGGTGATCCCCAGGCTCGCCGCGCGCGGCAAGCTGGTGCTGGGGACCGCCCTGCTGTTCCTCGTCGTCGGTGCGCTGCATGGCGCGCCGCCGATCGTCGGCCTCGCCGGCGTGGTCCTGACCGCGCTGCTGGCGCTGTACCTCGAGTTCTATCCGACGGCGATCCTGCTGCGCCGCAAGAAGATCGAGCTGTCGTGGTGGGTCCCGCCGGGCGATCAACCGGGCGGTGCGCTCGCCGCCGATCGCCCATTCCAGCTTCATCTGGCGTTCCGGAACCACGGCAGCCGCAAGCTCCGCATCCTGTCGACCAAGATCCTCGCGGCGTCGACCTTGCAGATCGACGAGCGGCCGAGCGCCACGGTCAAGCGCGGCCAGCAGGTCGAGGTCACGACGACGATCAAGCCGCTCGCCGCGGGCTACCAGGTGCTGCACGGCGCCGCGCTGACCTTCGGCGACGGCCTCGGCCTGTTCGACATCGAGGCCTTCTTCCCCAACCCGATCGCGGTGAAGGTCTTCCCGCGCGTGATCGCGGTGCGGGGCCAGCCCGTGCGCGCGGTCGGCGGCGCGCTCCACGAGCAGGTCGGCCAGCACCGCGTGCGGCGGCGCGGGCTGTCGGGCGAGCTGCGCGAGCTGCGCGAGCACAGCCACGGCGACCCGTTCAAGTTCATCGCGTGGAAGGCGACCGCGCGGCGCCAGCAGCTCATGGTGCGCGACCTCGAGAACGAGATCGTCTCGACCCACATCGCGATGATCGACGTCGGCGGCGGTATGCGCAGCGGGGCGATCGGCAAGACGCCGCTCGACTGGGCGAGCGATTGCGTCGCCGCGCTCGCCAAGGCCGCGATCGCGAGCGGCGACCGGATCGGCCTGGTCGGCTTCGACACCCGCCCGGTGATGGAGCTCGCCCCCGACACCGGCTATCACCACTACCTGCAGCTGGTCGACAAGCTGCTCGATGCGCGGTCGATCGTCGACGAGGACCTCACCGATGTCACCGCGGGCGAGCTGGTCGCGCTGGTCGCGCGCTACCTGGCGCACCAGGAGGCGATCGACGTCCGCATCAAGCTCGCGCCGCCGCTCGACGACGCGCGGTGGAGCGCGATCCAGGCCGGCCCCGACGGCCAGCTCTACGACGTCGCGGCAACCGGCAAGCTGTGCCGGCGGCTGATCGACCTCATGCTGGGCAACGAGAAATCCAAGGACAAGCGCGCCCGCGTCGCGCCGGTCCTCGAGCCCGACACCCAGCTCGCCCCGCTGCGCCAGCTGTGCCGGCTGCGCGGCATCGAGCTGCCCTACCGCGCCACCTGGGAGCACGGCAAGCGCGCCGTCGGCCTCGCCGCCGCGGTCGAGCGCGCCGTCGCCAATGGCCGGCCCGACGTCGTGATCCTGATCAGCGACCTCGCCGGCTTCGCCGAGGACGACACGCGCGCAATCCGCGCGATCGCGCGGCTGCGCAAGGCCGCCGGCACCGTGATCGTGCTCGCGCCTTCCCCGAGCGCGTTCCTGCCGACCACCATGACCGTCCACGGCCGCCGCGTGCGCGAGCTCATGGTGCGCGACGCGCGGGCTGCCATGGAGCCGGGCCGCCGCCTGCTGGTGCGCCACGGCGTGACCGTCGCGTTCGGCTCGCCCGCCGACAGCCTCGAGAGCCTGATCGGGAACACGCGGGTACGGCTCCGCCGCACCGCCTGACGCGATCCCCCCTTCGATATCGTTACGAGCAGCCCCTCGCTGCGCTGATCAGCGACTGACCTCGATGTTGCTCTCGAGGACCGTCAGCGTCCACTGGCGCGCTGACACCGAGCCAGCCGCCTTCGACGTCAACGAGCCAATCGATAGCGCCGCGAGCAGAGCCGCACCCAGCACGAAGATGATGTCCCTCCAGCGATCGGGGCGATGACGCTGCTCAATCCGTTGCAGATTGCTCATCGGTCTCCTCCCGTTTCGAGAAACTGACAACACAACGTACCGCCGCCGCCGAGACATGTCATCAAAACTCGATCTGCGTCGCAGTTGTTAAAACTTCTCGCGCAAGTCGTGCACTTCGCTGCAAGTCATGTGTATTCGTCGCTGTTTCTCGACGAGACCCGCGCTCTGTACAGCAGAGACGCACTTGTACGACACCAGATCTGCAATCGTACGCCGCACGTTATTGTACAGCGCACACGAACATTCACCGCCGCGATTCTCCCGCGCAATTTGCTTCACCGCCCGTTCAGAACCTTTCGCAGCGATCGAGGCACGGCGCTTGCGAGCGTTCCCAGCAACAAGGAGATAACCATGAAGATCCGAACCTTCATCCGTCTGCTCGGCCTCGGCGCCATCGGTGGCGTGGCATACGTCCACACGCAGCGGCGTGGCGAATGGACCGTCGCGAGCGTCAAGGACACCCTGCGCTACCTGCAGCGCTCGATGAGCGGCATGCTCTCAGGCCAGGGCGAAAAACACGACACCCTCGAGCGCGCGGCCAACGTGACCGAGACCGCCACGCGCAACACCATCTCGGACAGCCCGCGCTCCTACTCGGACTACGGGAACCGCAAGAACGACCCCGGTCACCACTGACGCGGCCGCCGAGCAGCGGGGGGCGCATCCACGCCCCACCGCCCTCGTACGCTCGACGCTCCCGAATCGCGACGAGCCACCAGCCGCGGCGTGTCTTGGACCACGAGTACGGGCCTCGCCTCTGCGAGGGCTCCACCACCGGCCGGCACCGCCCTCGTCGCCGCACCGTTGACGCCGTCAGACGGCACTGGCCACGCCTCGACGGTTCCCGCCATCAGCCAGGCACGGGCCTCGCCCGCCGCGAAGGTGAGCCACCAGACGGCTTCTGGCCACGCCTCGACGGTCCCGCCATCACCCAGGCATGGGCCTCGCCGCCGCGAAGGTGAGCCACCAGACGGCTACTGGCCAGCCCTCGACGGTCCCGCCATCACCCAGGCACGGGCCTCGCCGCCGCGACGTTTTCGCAGCCAGCGAGGCACGGCCTCGCCGCGGCGAGGTCGCCATCCAGCAGCATCAGCTCCTGCCGCGTTGTCGACGCCACCAGGCAGCATCAGCCGCGTCGCCGCGACGTTTACGCCACCCGGCAGCATCAGCCGCGTCGCCGCGACGGTCCCGCTACCAGCCCGCTACCCGGCCCTCCCCGACGCGACGGTCCCCCAACCAGCCAGGCCAACGGCGCGCGCTAGGGTCGCCGACGAGTCACCTTCAACTCGGCGCTCGGTGATCCTCGAGACCCGAGCGCGGCGTCGTGCGCGGCCCATTTCAACGCGAACCGTGCGCGAGGTCGTCGATCGCTCTCACCGCACCCTCACCTCGGCACTTCACAGCCTGGTGCGCGCTCGAGCACGACGGGCGGACCAGCCCGCGGCTGAGATGTCTGCGCTTGACGACTGCACATGGGCCCTTCGCTCCCGTTCGCGCAATCTCCGATCGAGACCGCGCGAGTCTGGGCGAGTGCGCGCGAGTTTGCAGCGTGCCTGTGCGAGTCCCTTGCGGTCTCGCCGGCGCACGCTCGACGACGTCGACCTTCGCCACGGCCGTCACACGGCACGTGACATGCAGCGCAATCGCCGCATGATGACCAAGACGATCAAGCATACTTTCCACACGATCGGAGATCACGGCGGCGATCTCGCTCGGTCGATCGGCTCAGGCACCGCCGACCTCGCGCGGCGGTTCGGCAGTGGGACCGCTGACGTCGCCAGGCGCGTCGGCCCGCGGCGCGCGCTGATCGGTCTCGCCGTGATCGGCGCCGCCGTCGCCGGTGGCGTGCTCCTCGCTCGCTACGTTCGTGCCCGCCGCGCCGAGCTCGCCGCCGACGAGACCACGAACACCAGCGACCACTCCTCCGGAGCGCGTAACCGCAAGCAGTCGCATTCACGCAGCGCTCACGTCTCGCACTGACGCGTGTCGCGCTCACACGTCTCGCACTGACGCGTGTCGCGCTCACACGTCTCGCACCGGCGCATCCGCCACTGACCTGTCTCGCGCTGACGTA
>DATIPJ010000959.1:0-4827 GCA_035472155.1 Kofleriaceae bacterium | reverse complement strand
GTTCGCGCGCGCGGCGTTGCGCTACGAGACCATCGGCTACACGTTCAAGGGCAACGGGCTCCTGTCGGTCAACCGCGACCACATGGGCATGACCCAGGACGTCAACGGCGCCCGCGACACCTACCTCGGCGGCATCGCGACGCTCGGCTTCGTGTACTAGGTCAGAGTCGGGGCGGGGGTTCGTCGTGCGCGACGTGCGTGCTAGCTTTCGCCCGCCATGAAAGCTGCCGATGTCCGCAGGGCATTTCTCGACTTCTGGGCCTCCAAGGGGCACACGGTGGTCGCCTCGAGCTCGCTCGTGCCGTCGAATGACCCGACGCTGCTGTTCACCAACGCCGGCATGGTGCAGTTCAAGGACGTGTTCACCGGCGCCGAGGCCCGGCCCTACAAGCGTGCGGCGACGTCGCAGAAGTGCGTGCGCGCCGGCGGCAAGCACAACGACCTCGACGAGGTCGGCAAGACGCCGCGCCACCACACGTTCTTCGAGATGCTCGGCAACTTCTCGTTCGGCGACTACTTCAAGGCCGATGCGATCGCGTGGGCGTGGGAGCTATTGACCGGGGTCTACAAGATCGACCCGTCGCGGATGTGCGTGACGGTGTTCGGCGGCGACGCGGCCGATGGGCTCGGCCCCGACGACGAGGCGCGCGCGATCTGGAAGAAGGTCACCGGGTTCGGCGACGACCGCGTGATCGGCCTGGGCAAGAAGGACAACTTCTGGGCGATGGGCGACACCGGCCCGATGGGGCCGTGCTCGGAGATTCACTATTTCATGGGCGGCGCGCCCCGTGGGTGGCCGACGACGGACCCGGCGAGCTGGGTGGGCTGGCTCGAGATCTGGAATCTGGTGTTCATGCAGTTCGAGCGGCGCACGCCGGGCGGCGAGCTGTTCCCGCTGCCCGCGCCGTCGATCGATACCGGCGCCGGTCTCGAGCGCGTGACGAGCGTGCTGCAGGGCGTGGCGTCGAACTACGACACCGACCTGTTCACGGGCATCCTCGCCAGGGCGGCCGAGCTCGCCGGGACGGCGTACGGCAAGAGCTCGGAGTCCGATACGTCGCTGCGCGTGATCGCGGACCATGCGCGCTGCACGACGTTCCTGATCGCCGACGGCGTGTTCCCCGATAACACCGGCCGCGAGTACGTGCTGCGGCGGATCTTCCGGCGCGCGGTGCGCCACGGGCGGCTGCTCGGGATCGAGCGGCCGTTCATGCACGAGGTCTGCATGCAGGTGGTGGCGGAGATGAGCGCGCAGTATCCCGAGCTGGCGCAGCATCGCACGACGATCGCCAATGTCGCGCTCGCCGAGGAGAAGCGGTTCCGCGCCACGCTCGATCAGGGCGTGAAGCTGCTCGAGGACGAGTTCACCGAGATGAAGAAGGCCGGGCTGCGCGAGGTGCCGGGCAAGGCCGTGTTCACGCTGTACGACACGTTCGGGTTCCCCGATGACCTGACGGAGATCATCGCCGCCGAGCGCGGCTATGGCGTCGACAAGGCGGGGTTCGCCGAGGCGATGGACAAGGCGCGCAAGCTGAGCCGGTTCGCGGGCTCCGACCAGGAGGCGATCGCGGGCGAGATCAAGGCGGTCGCCGGCGAGGTCGGCGCGACGAAGTTCACCGGGTACGAGGGCCGCGGCACGAGCGGCGAGGGCCAGGTCAAGGCGATCCTCGTCGACGGCCAGCGCGTCGAGCACGCGTCGGCGGGGGCCAAGGTCGCCCTGGTGTTCGACCAGACGCCGTTCTACGCCGAGAGCGGCGGGCAGATCGGCGATACGGGGTCGCTGAAGGCGGCGTCGGGGACGGTGCGCATCGACGACACCAAGAAGCCGACCGGCGACGTGCACGTGCTGGTCGGGGAGGTCACCGAGGGCTCGATCAGCGCCGGCGAGCGCGTGAGCTTCGCGGTCGACGACGAGCGCCGCGAGCGCATTCGCGCCAACCACTCGGCGACGCACCTCCTGCACCATGCGCTGAGGCACGTGCTGGGCGACCACGTGGCGCAGAAGGGCTCGCTGGTCGCGCCCGACCGGCTGCGCTTCGACTTCGCGCATTTCTCGCCGATGACCGAGGAGCAGAAGCGCCGGGTCGAGGACCTGGTCAACGCCGAGATCCGGCGCAACGTCGACTCGGTGGTCGAGGTGCTGCCGATCGCCGAGGCCAAGCAGCGCGGCGCGGTCGCGATGTTCGGCGAGAAGTACGGCGACCGCGTGCGCGTGGTGTCGATCGGCGGCGAGTCGATCGAGTTCTGCGGCGGCACGCACGTCCGTCGCGCGGGCGACATCGGCCTGTTCAAGATCCTGAACGAGGCCGGCGTGGCGCAGGGCGTGCGCCGCATCGAAGCCGTGACCGGCGCGGGCGCCCTCGAGTACCTGCGCAAGCTCGAGGACGAGCTCGCGCGAACCGGCGATCGCCTCAAGGCCGCGCCGTTCGAGGTCGCCCAGCGGGTCGACAAGCTGCTCGCCGACCAGAAGACGCTCGATCGCGAGATCGACAAGCTCAAGCAGCGGCTCGCCTCGGGCGGCGGCGCGCGCGATCTCATGTCCGATGTCGTCACGGTCAAGGGCATCAAGGTCCTCGCCGCATCGGTCGAGGTCGACGACGCCAAGGTCCTGCGCGACACCGGCGATCAGCTGCGCGACAAGCTGGGCTCGGGCGTGATCGTCCTCGCCGGCACCGGCGGTGCCGAGGTCAAGCTGGTCGCCATGGTCACCAAGGACCTCGTCGGCAAGGTCCAGGCCGGCAAGCTGCTCGGCGAGATCGCCACCGTGCTCGGCGGGCGCGCGGGCGGTCGGCCCGACATGGCCCAGGGCGGCGGCAAGGACGCCTCACAGGTGCCCGCGGCCCTCAGCGCCGCCCGAAAGTGGGTCGAGGACCACGCATAGCCTCGCCTTGACGTCGACGCGGTTCAGCCCCACTGGCGCTTGAGGAACCAGATCATGATCGCGACGAGGACGACGAACAGCACGACGGTGTGGATCAGGTAATTCTGGGGCGGCTTGTCGCTCACATTGGCAGGATAGCACCGGTGGCGATCGCCATGGCGCGACGCACGGTCGCTGCCGCCCGTCAGGCCGCGTGCGCAGGCAGCGTGATGACCGCCTCGGCGCCGCGGCCGACCTTGCGGTTGCGGACCACGAGCGAGCCGCCGTGCGCCTCGGCGATCTGCCGCGCGAGCACCAGGCCGATCCCCGAGCCGGTCGGCTTCGTGGTGAAGAACGGCACGAACAGGTTCGCGGTGTCCGCGACGCCGTGGCCATCATCCTCGATGGCGATCGTCAGCGTGCGGCCGGCGATCCACCAGGCGATGCGGACGCCCCCCGCGGTCTCGGCCGATGCCTCGACGGCATTGTGCACCAGGTTGATCAGCAGCTGATCGAGCTGGTCCGGATCACCGGGAATCATGACCGCTGGCCCGCCGGTGATCTCGACCGCCGCTCGCGTCTCGAGGTCGGCCGTTCGCCGGATCCACACCGCGACGTCGACCCGGCCGATGCGCGGCGGCGGCAGCCGCACGAGCCGGGCGTACGACTGCATGAAGCGCGACAGCGCGGCCGCCCGGCGCCCGATCACCTCGAGCCCGCGGAGCAGATCCTCGTCGAGGTCCGCCCGGCGCGGCTCCTTCATCATGCCGGTGCGCAGCGTCTCGGCGATCGACGAGATCGGCCCGAGCGAGTTGTTGATCTCGTGCCCCAGCACACGGACCAGCCGCTGCCAGGCCTGGCGCTCCTCGGCGCGCAGCGCGTGCTGCACGTCGGTCATCACGATCAGCCGGTGCGGCATCCCCGACAGCCGCACCTCGCTGGGCCGGATCTCCCAGTGCCCGCGGCCGCCGGGCAGCGCGAGCTCCATCGTGCGCGGCGCCTCGATCGCGAGCAGCTCCTCCAGCCCCACCGCGCCCACGTGGGCGCCCTCGAGTGCCCGACCGACCAGCCGCTCCGCGGTCCGGTTCGCCAGCCGGACGACGCCGCCGCCATCGACGGCGATCACCGCCGCATCGAGCCCCTCGACGACCCGCGCGAGCCCGCTCGACGCCTCTTCGTCGCGCCAGCGCTCCATGCGCAGCTGCTCGGCCAGCTGGGCCAGCTCCATCATCGCCAGCCCGAGCGAGTCATCGCTCCGCTCGTGGCGCCCGCGCACCGCGTAGTCGCGCTCGCCGAGCGACGCGGTCAGGTTCGCCAGCGTCTGCAGCGGCCGCATCACGCGCGCCCGCACCGCCAGCGCCAGCCCGCCGCTCCCCACGACGATCGCCAAGGTCAGCGTCACCTTCGACTTCAGCTCGAGCTCCGCCATCCACACCAGCGGCAGTGCGATCAGCGCCGGAATCGCCACCGCGGCCACGACCAGCGCGAGGACAGCATCCTCGTGACGCAGGGCGCGGCGCCGGGCCATCCCCCGACTGTGCCGCGAACCTGCGCCGCCGACCACGCCCTTGGCTCACGAGCGGATGCCCAGGCTGGTGAGGCGGCGGTAGAGGGCGCTGCGAGAGAGGCCGAGGACGCGGGCGGCCTCGCTGACGTTGCCGCCCTGGGTGGCGAGGGCGCGCTCGATGAGGTAGCGCTCGACTTGCTCGAGGGTCATTTCTTCGAGCTTGGGGGCGACGTCGGTGCGCGGGCGGAGCATGAGGTCGGTGGCGGTGATCTCGTCGCCGGTGGCGAGCAGGCTCGCGCGCTCGATGACGTGCTCGAGCTCGCGGACGTTGCCCGGCCAGGAGTGGCCGAGGAGGGCCTCCATGGCGGCGGCGGAGAGCCGGCGCTGACCGCCGCGGCGCGCCAGGGCGAGAAAGGCGCTCGCGAGGTCGGGGATGTCGCCCGTGCGCTCGCGCAGGGCC
>DATIPJ010000958.1:0-13258 GCA_035472155.1 Kofleriaceae bacterium | reverse complement strand
GTCGGCGCCAGGCACGCGATCGCGGTCAACTCGTGCACGGCGGCGCTCCACCTCGCGCTCGAAGCGATCGGCATCGCGCCGGGCGACCGCGTGGTGACCACGCCGTACACGTTCGCGGCCACGACGGAGGTGATGCTCTACCTCGGCGCGCAGCCGCGCTTCGTGGACGTCTGCCCCGACACGCTCAACCTCGATCCCCGGCAGGTCGCGGCCGTGCTCGAGCGCGAGCGGGTCGCTGCGATCGTCCCGGTGCATATGGCCGGCGAGCCATGCGACCTCGGCGCGCTGCGCGCCGTCGCCGGCACCGTGCCGATCATCGAGGATGCAGCGCACGCGCTGCCGTCGCGGATCGGCGACCGCATGATCGGCAGCATCTCGCAGCTCACCTGCTTCTCGTTCTACGCGACCAAGACGCTGTCGACCGGCGAAGGCGGCATGATCACCACGGACGACGATGCCGCGGCGGACCGCTGTCGCATCATGAGCCTGCACGGGATCAGCCGCGACGCATGGAAGCGCTACACGGCCGAGGGCTCCTGGCGCTACGAGGTCATCGCGCCGGGCTTCAAGTACAACCTGACGGATATCGCGGCCGCGCTCGGGCGCGTGCAGCTCCGCAAGCTCGACACCATGTGGCGCCGGCGCGTCGAGATCGCACACCGCTACGACGCCGCGTTCGCCGGCCGGCCGGAGCTCCAGGTGCCGGCGCGCAGCGCCACCAACCAGCACGCCTGGCACCTGTACATGCTGCGCGTGGACAACGAGTGCCTGCACGGGGGGCGTGACCGGCTCGTCGATGAGCTGCGTCTGCGCAACATCGGGACCAGCGTCCACTTCATCCCGTTGCATCTTCATCCGTACTACCGCGACAACTTCCACTACGCGCCGACCGACTTCCCGGTCGCGAACCGCGAGTTCCTGCGGGAGGTCTCGTTGCCGATCTACAGCAAGATGTCGGAGCGTGACGTCGACGATGTGATCGAGGCGGTCCTCGAGTGCGTCGACAAGCTTCGCCGGTGATGCCGTGCGAATCGAGGCCAGCCCGTTCGACTCGCATCACTACGGCTTGCCGATCGGCAGGCTCGTGCGCGACGACTCCGACGGACCCGCCGAGCTGAGCGCGGCGATCGAGACCGCGCAGCGCGAGCGCTTCGCCGTGGTCTTTCTGCGGCTCGCCGAGGGCGACCCGCTGTGCGGCATGCTGGCGCGCGATGGCCACGCGCCGGTCGATGTGCTGGTGACCTCGACGCTCGGTCGCGACCGGGGCGCGATCCGTTGCAACGATGCAGTCGCGATCGAGCACCACGACCGGATCGCCGATCCCGCCGACATCTCTGCGATCGCGGAGATCACCGCCGAAAGCATCCGGCGCTCGCACCTGCACGCGGACCCGCGGCTGCCGTCCGCGAGGACGCGCGAGCTCTACGCGGCCTGGGCCCGCAACGACGTGACCGGCCGCGCCCAGCGAACGATCGCCGCCCGGATCGACGGTGAGCTGATCGGCTACCTCGCCGTGCTCGCGACGCCGGCGACGGCGATGATCGATCTCGTGACGGTGCGGTCCGACTGGCACGGCCGCGGCGTCGGTTCGCGCCTGATCGCGAGCTTCATCGAGTGGATCGGTGATCGCGAGATCGTCGCGACCGTCGGGACGCAGGTCGACAACCCGGCGCTCCGGCTCTACGCGAGCTGTGGTTTCGTCCCGACCGCGACGCATTGCACCTATCATCTGTGGCTCGACGCATGACGCCCGGATACGCCCTCAAACGTGCGCTCGACTACGGGCTCGCCGCCGTCGGCCTCGTCGCGTGCGCCCCTGCGATGGCCGCGATCGCCGTCGCGATCAAGGTCGATAGCCCGGGGCGCGTGCTCTACGTGCAGGAGCGCCTGGGTCGCGACGGCAAGACGTTCCGGCTGTTCAAGTTCCGCACCATGCGGGACGCACCGATCCGCTATCACCCGGATGGCTCGACGCGGATCGATCCCGGCGACGATCGGGTGACCCGCGTCGGCAGATACTTGCGGGGCGCCGCCGACGAGCTCCCCCAGCTCTTCAACATCCTGCGCGGCGAGATGAGCATCGTGGGGCCCCGCCCCGACATGGCGTCTCAGCGCCACTTGTATGCCGCCGGCGAGGAGCGCAAGCTCGCGGCACTCCCCGGGCTCACCAGCCTCGCGGTTGTCCACGGTCGCAATGACATCCCGTGGAAGGAGCGCGTGGCGATCGACATGCAATACATCGAACGGTGGAGCCTGTGGCTCGACCTGCGGATCCTGGCGCAGACCGTGGCCATGCCGCTGGGGCTCCACCTGTTCGATTTCGGCGACGTGCTGGAGCGCTAGGTGCTGTTCAACATCCAGGTGCTGCGCGCGGTCGCCTCGCTGCTCGTCGTTCACGCACACGCGGCTGGGCCGACGGGCCTCCGCCTCGCGTGGATCGGCGGCAACGACGGCGTGGACCTGTTCTTCGTGATCAGCGGCTTCATCATCGCGTACGTCGCGTCGCTCGACGCCAGCCAGTTCATGACGCGGCGGCTGATCCGGATCGTGCCGATCTACTGGTCGTCGACGATCGCCCTGTACCTGCTCGTGCTGATCGCGCCGCACCTGTTTCGAACGACGTCGTCGGATCCTGCGCTGCTCGTGCGGTCGCTGCTGTTCCTGCCGACGGCGTCGGGCCTTCACACCTGGGACCGGATCCCGCACCCGACGCTGAGCGGCGGGTGGACCCTCAACTTCGAGATGTACTTCTACGCGATCTTCGCGCTCTCCCTGGCATGGTCCCGGCGCTGGGCCACCGGGATCGCCGTCGCGATCCTGCTCGCCATGCTCCTCGTGATGCAGCTCACCCCGCTCGGGGATGATCCGGTTGCCTACTTCTACGGCCACCCGATCATCCTCGAGTTCGCGTACGGCATCGCCGCGTTTCACGTGGTGCGCTACGTCGAGTCGCGCCGCCGCGCCGGCGTGGACATGCGGGGGCACCGGCCGTGGCTGGTCCTCGGCGTGGTGATCGGCCTGGCGCTGCTCGCATTCAACACCGAGATCTTCGGCATGAGCCCGCGCTGGCTGGCGAGCGGGATCCCGGCGTTCGTGGTCGTCGTGTGCGCCGTCCTGCTCGAGCGCATCCACGACATCAAGATCACCAACCGCTGGATCATCCTCGCTGGGGATGCCTCGTACGT
This sequence comes from Kofleriaceae bacterium, assembly GCA_035472155.1. Lineage (GTDB taxonomy): Bacteria > Myxococcota_A > Polyangia > Haliangiales > Haliangiaceae > JABFXX01. Next base: position 10,073 of record DATIPJ010000958.1, on the reverse strand, counting down.
GCTGTACCTCATCCACGCGTATGTCGTGTTCGGCATCCTCCGGCTCGTGCTGCGCAAGCCCGAGCTGAACGAACTGGTCGGCCAGCTGGCGACCCTGGGGCTCATGCTCGCTTCGTGCGTGGCAGCGATCGCGATCTATCGCTTCTACGAGCAACCGATCCTGCGCGTGCTCAAGCGGCGCTTCATCGCGCGCAAGCCGCACGTGGAGCGTCTAGCCGAGTCGTAACGCGTCGAGCATCGACGCGTTCACCGTGCGGATGTCGAACCTGCGCTCGGCGAGCTCGCGGCTCGCGCGGCCGTGTCGCGCGACGAGCGAAGGGTCGCGAAGGTAGCGCTGCATGCGATCGGCGAGCGCGGCCGGGTCCTTCGGTGCGACGAGGAACCCGTTGACGCCTTCCTCGACCGTCTCCCGGCAGCCGACCCAGTCCGTGGTCACGATCGGCCGACCGACCGCGAGCGCCTCGAGGTTGGTGCGCGGCACGCCCTCGCGGTAGTACGACGGCAGCACGAACACCGTGGTCGCCGCCAGCACGCCGGCGATGTCGTCGGAGAACCCGGCGTAGTCGATCAGGCCCTCGGCGATCCAGCCGTCGAGCTCGGCGCGCGCCACGGCGCCGGGATGCCCTTCCGCCTCGAGCTGTCCGACGAGCCGGAACCGGGCCTCGGGAAACCGCGCGCGCACGATGCGCGCCGCGGCGACGAGCTCGCGGATTCCCTTCGAGACGAGCAGGCGCGAGATCAGCGTGAAGGTCGGCGGATCGAGGTGCGGTGGCGCGAGCCTGAGCTTCGTGAGGTCGACCCCGGTTCCGGACACGACGCGCCAGTGCGCGCGAGCCGATAGCAATCCGGACGACCGCAGAAGCTCGGGGTCGTCAGCATTCTGGAACACGATCTCGTCGACGTTGCGCAGCGACAGGCCGTACGCGAACCGCGCCACCTTCGCTTTCCACGTTCGGCCGAACCCGTGATCATCGAACACGGCGCCGAGCCCGTTCACCAGGGTCACGACGCGACCCACGCGCGCCAGCCTTGCCGCGAGCGGGGCGATCAACACCGCCTTGATCTGGTAAGCGAGGACCACATCCGGCTGCTCCTCTCGCAGGACCGATCTCAGGTGATTGGCCGAGCGCAGGTCGTCGGCCGGATCGATCCCGGTCCGCTTCACGGGCCACTCGCGGTAGGTCCCGCCGAGCTCCGCGAGCGCAGCTTGCATGATCCGGGCAGGCTCCGGTGAGACCACGGTGACGCGATGACCCCGCGCCGCCACCGCCTGGAGCAGCTCGCGGCGCATGTTGCTCGGCACCGCGTACGTCGTCACCATCACGAGCTTCATCGAGCCTTTGATTTCAGGCCCTTAGCTCGCCTCATAGGGGGCGCCCTCGAACGATCGAACGCCGCACGGGGTGCGAGCCACTAATCGAAGTTCATCGTGCCGGTCGAGCGGACTCATAGCGACACCTGGCGTCAGGTGCTGCGCAAGCCCGAGCTCGTCACGTGGGCAATCTACCTGTTCCTCGTGCCCGTGTACATCTTCAGCAGCGGGCTGCCGCAGCCGGGCGACGCCGTGATCCTGATCCTCGTTCCGATCGTGCTGCAGCACTGGAATGGCAGGGTCAGCCGCGACGTGCGCCCCGTGCTTCGCGCGCTGCTGTGGTTCACGCTCTGGGTCTGCGCGGTCAACTACACCTGGATGCTCGTCACCGGGAGCTTCACGCTGTTCGGCACCGACAGTTACATGCTGTACCCCGTGTACTACATCTACAACGCGCTGATCTTTCTGGCCGCGATCGTGATGTATCGCCGCTACGGCGATCTGTTTCTCCGAGTCACGGTGTTCGCGGTCACGACAACGGTCTTCGTGCAAGTTCTGTCGTCGCTCGTGTTTCGATCGAATGCGCTGCGCGGCTCGGTGTTCTTTAACAACCCGAACCAGCTCGGCTACTTCTCGCTCCTGGCCGCGACGCTGATCGCGCTCACCCATCGCCGGCTCCAGCTCCGGATGGTGGTGTCCGCCCTCGCGCTCGTGTGCTGCGGCTATCTGGCCCTGGTCTCGGCCTCGCGCGCGGCCGCCGGCGGGATCGCCTGCCTGATCGTGGTCCTCGTGTTCTCCAATCCCAGGGTCATCGTGGTCGCGAGTATCGCGGCGGCCGTCGTCGTCGGCGGAGTCGGGCCGATCGCCGATGCGATCGATGCATCCCAGGCGCGGATCCTGAACCTCAGTGCCCGCGGGGACCGGTCGTTCCTGGAGGAGCGTGGCTACGACCGGATCTGGCGCAACCAGCAGTACCTGGTGCTCGGCGCCGGCGAAGGCGGCCTGTCGCGGTTCAACGACACGGCGTTCGTGAAGAACATGGAGATCCACTCCTCCGCCGGGACGATATTGTTCAGCTACGGAATCGTCGGATCGATCCTGTTCGCCGTGTTCACGTGGCGGATCATCCGGCGAGCACGCCTGCGGTTGATATTCATGCTGCTGCCGCCGTTGCTCTACACCTTCGCTCATCAGGGGCTGAGGTTCACCTTGCTGTGGGTCGTCCTCGCGATCTTCCTCGCGCTCAAGGAGGAAGTCGAACGGCCCAGGCAGATCCAGCCCGACGGTTCGTTTGGTCTGGCTCGAGGAGAGAACCGTCTACCTGTCACCGCCTCCGGAAATCTCGGCGGAGCCGGTCCATGCGTCTGATCACGTCCAGAGCTCGACGGCGCGTTGCCCGTTGACTAACTCGTCACCTGACCCGATCATCGAGGAGGAATCATGCATACAAACTCTATTATCCGGTCGTTCGTGGTCATAGGTATGTTGTCGGGGCTGGGGGCTTGCGCTGGACTGGAGCCCTCCGACCTCGAGAGCGAGACCGAGCAGTTTGTCCTCCCTGCTCCAACGGGCGTCACCGCGACGGTCGTGTCAGACACCAAGATCACGGTGTCGTGGGATGCGGTTCCGGGGGCGGTCAAGTACTTCGTCACCCAGTCGGTCGCTGGCGGCCCATTCAACAACATCGCCACGGTGTTTGCGCCGAGCACCTCGCGCACGATCATCAACCTGACCCCGAACACGCTCTACGCATATCGGGTCCACACCGCCGCAGCCGACGGTAGCATCTCCGGGCCGTCGGCTCCGCCGGCCACCGCCACCACGCCCGCCGTCGCGCCTGGAGCGCCGACGAGCGTCGTTGCCTCAGCGCCCTCCGCCTTCCAGATCGATCTGACCTGGACGGCATCGCCCTCCGCGGTGAAGTACTACATCTTTCAGTCCCAGGCCGGCGGCGCGTTCACGTACGTCGCCACGGTGCTCGCGCCAGGCACGTCGCGCACATTCACAGGCCTCGCGTCAGGCACGCAGTACTGCTACCGGATCCAGAGCGGCCTGGGCGACGGCAGCTTTTCCGGCGCATCGACGCCGGATGCCTGCGCGACCACCGGGGCCGGCCCGGTGCCACCGGCAATCGTGAGCGCCTCCCCGAGCACCGACACGCGCATCATCGTGCAATGGCAAGCTGCCGCCAACGCTACGAGGTACTTCATCTACCAGTCGGAGAGCGGCGGACCGTTCGCATTCAAGGGCTCGACGCTTGCCAGTCAGCAGTCGTTCCTTGCCACCGGCCTGACGGCGAGCACCAGCTACTGCTATCGCGTCACCACGGTATTCTCCAACAACGCAGAGTCGGCGCAATCCGGGTCGGCGTGCGCCACGACCTTCGCGCCTGGCGGCGTCGGCTTCCAGGGGTACTGGAAGTTCGACGAGCGAACCGGTACCACCGCGCTCGATTCGTCCGGGTTCGTACGCAACGGGACGATCGCAAATGCGACCTACGGGCTCACCGCGCTCACCGACAAGCCGCAGATCGATGACAACGTCTCGGCCATCATGTTCACCTCGGCTCCGGGGTCGGCGGTCACCATTCCCAACGCGACGGCGTTCGACCTGCTCGACGTCTTCACCGTCGCGTTCTGGGCCAAGCTTCCGGCGGCCGCGGACGTGACCTTCATCGGCATGCGCGGCGCCGGCTGCGGCGCGCTCGGCTGGGAGATCGGGCAAGACGCCGCCAATGGCTTGCACTTCTCCGGGCAGACCCAGGTCGTGCCCGCCGGCACGACGATCCCGGTCGGTGTGTGGACGCACGTCGCGGTCACGTATCAGGATGGGACCTTGCGCTTCTACGTGAATGGGGTCCAGACAGCGATCAGCCCATTCACGCCAGACAACACACAAACGACGCCGCTCAACTTCGGTCATGTGGCGGGTTGCGCCGGCGGCGCCGTGCTGATGGACGAGGTGCAGATCAGCACTCGCACGCTCAGCGCCGCGGAGGTCGCCGCGGTTGGAGCGCTGCCTCCCGCGCCGCTCAACCTCCGTGTGACCTCGAAGACGTCGGCCTCGATTGGCCTGGCATGGGATCCGGTCCCCGGCGCGACCGCCTACATCCTCTCCAAGGGAACGGCGCCTGGGAACGAGACGTTCTACACCCATACACCGAACGCCACGACCTATGGTGTGGATCACCTTGCGACATCCACGCAGTACTCGTTCACGATTCGCGCTGTCGTGGGTCGCCTGTTCTCGAATCCCTCGACCTCTGCCTTCGATACCACCTTCCCGCCGCCCGCGGCGCCGCAGAACGTGAGCGCGATGGTGACCTCGCCCGACCGGATCGTGGTCAGCTGGAGCGCGGTAGATCGCGCGACCAAGTATTACGTCTTCAGGTCGGTCAACGGTGGCCCGTTCACGTTCACAGGGACCGTCCTGTCACCTGGCCTGGCATTCGAGAACGTGTTCCTGAGCCCGGCGACGACGTACTCGTATCAGGTCGTGGCAGAAGATGTGGCCCTGACCATCGGACCAGCGTCCCTGGCCGCGACCGCGACAACCCCGCCGTGACGCACCGACGCGCGGCTCTGTGAGAGCCGCGTCCGTTCACGGCATCGCGGCCGAATCCCAGCGCGTGCCGCGCAGGACCGCGTTGACCTCGGTGCGGTTCGCGATCCGCTTCGATGCGTCGTCCTCGCTCTGGCGCACGGTCTGGAAATGCAGCGTCCGGCGCTCGACGTCGAGGAAAGCGAGCACCTTCTCGAGCACGCGCGGATCGGTGGTCAGCGCCTCATACGTGAGCTCGAATATCTCGTGGCCCGCGAGCTCGGTGGCGAAGTCCCGTATCTCCTGATCGTACTCGGCCAGGTAGGCCGCGAGCTTCTCCACGTCCACCACGATGGCCTCTTGCACGAGGTGGCCATTGGTTCGCCTCACGCCACTGCGCATCTGGATGTGTGGGTTTTTGTTGCGCATGCGCTCGTGTGAAAGGAACGAGGCGATCGGATTACTGCGCACGAGATGAAGCACACGAATGTCCCGGCGCTCGGCCAGAACGGGCCATGGGTTGCCGGCGACGTCGTCGCGACCATGCCGATAGAACAGCTTGAAACCGACGGCACGAACCGGCGGTGCCGCGTCGCGGTAGATCACGTCGTTCAGGAACGAGCGGGCATCTGCGCGTCGCCAGTCGAGCAGCGATTGCGGCCGATACATATACTTGCCGTGTGCGCCGAAGATCGCATTTCGCTGCGGATGGAACAGCTCTCCGTAGTGAACGACCTGCGGATGAGTCTCGAGTGCATAGCGAAGCATGTTCGAGCCAGTTCGCTGCCGGCACACCAGCACGAACGGCGTCACCGGGCGGTGCCACGGTGACAGGTCTGCCATCAGGTAGCCGGCCTCCTTGCGCAGGCGCGCGAGCAGGAGCTCACGGCTCTTCATGATGTTGAACACAGCCCTTAGCTCCGGTGGTCCAACGTCGACCCCGCTCGAAGCTTGTACCATGACCGTCGTGCCCCACCGGCGAGGCAACAATTCGACAAGATCCGACGCCGCGGGTCGACGTGAGCACTCCCTTGCGTTTCCATGTCGTGGCGCAAGCGATTTTCGTAGGGGTCGCGCTGCGTTCGCGCCCAGGCGCGTCCTCATCGCTAGGACCGCGCCAGCTCGGCGATGGCCTGCTCGTAGCGGTGCGCGATCAGCCTGGTCTCGAACCGAGTGCGCACCGAGTCACGGATCGCACTGCGGTGGAGCTGCGCTCTCGTGCGCGTGGCGAGCTCCAGCGCGGCGGCCAGCCCGGCGATGTCCTCGACCGGTGCGAGCCAGCCGTTGATGCCGGGCAGGATCAAACCTGCGACGCCGGGGCAGCTGGTGGCGATCACGGGCGTGCCGCACGCGAGTGCTTCGAGCGCGACGTTGGGGAAGCCCTCGTAGCGTGAGGACAGCACGTAGAGATCCGCAGCGCGCATCAACGGATACGGATTTTCAACGAATCCGAGCAGCGTGACGCGATCGGCGATCCCGAGCGTGCGAGACAGCGCGAGCAGCGCCGATTCGTCAGCGCCTGTGCCGGCGATCGTCAGATGCGCATCGGGCGCCGTCGCGAGGAGCTGCGCAAACGCAGGCAGTAGCAGGTCGAAGCCCTTCTGCCGACTGAGACGGCCGACCGCCAGCAGCGCCGGTCTGCCGGGTAGCGTGGCCGGCATGGCCGCCATGCGCGCGACATCGTCGACGTCGATCGGGTTGCCGATGACCGTCATCGGCGTCGCGATCCCGACGCGCGCCAGGTCACCTGCGAGGTCCTCGCCCTGGCAGATCAGGTGATCGGCGCGGGTCAGCGCGAGCCGGTTGAGCGCATAGCTGATGCGATGCTTGAGCGGCGCGCGATGGATCAGCTCGCTGTGGTTCTGCGACAGGTGGTTGGCGGGCCGTATGATCAGGCGCGTCGCGCGCGGAAACAGCGGTCGCGCCAGCCCCGCGGTCAATCCCATCCGCAGCGTCGCGAGCACGACCGCGGGACGCAGCCGCCGGATCAGCCGCACGAGCGGCACGACCGGATACCGCGTCGCGACGCCCGTCTCGTGCCCGAGATGATGGCGCTCGATGTCGCCAGGCAGCCGCGAGAGGTAGTGGCCGTTCGCCTCGTTGGTCACCAGGATCGGCACGAACCGCGTGCGGTCGAGCGCACGCAGTAGCTCGAAGTACACGCGATCGGGACCACCCTTGTCGAGCGCAGGGATCGCGAACAGCACCTTGATCGCGTCCGCGGCAACCGATGATGGTGACGTCGCATGCACGCACCGATTGAGATGCACGATCGCCCCACCGTGTTCGCGTAGGCTCGTTCAAACGACGAAATCCGGTCATGCTTGCAAGCGAGCGCCGAATGGCTTGAGCGCGTCGGTTGCACGCTGTACCGTCTGTGCCGGCCTTGTGGGACCCTGGGTGTAGCCGACGAATGCGTCAGACGCATGAGTGAACGTGCCGGATTCCCACGATAAATCGTCGCCCGAGCATATCGGTCACCAAACCCGCCGAGGGATCTCGTGGAGCTTCGTCGGCGCCGTCGTGACCAACGGCATGCGGGTCGTCGTGCTCGCCGTGCTCGGGCGCGCGTTGACGTCCACGGACTTCGGCGTCGTGGCGGCCGCGGTATCGGTCAACGTGATCGTGTACGGGATTCGCGATGTCGGCATCGGTCTGGCGCTCGTTCAGCGCAAGGAGCTCGAGCCTTCGCATCTGACCACCGCGTTCGCGGTCTCCGTCTATCTGGGTATCGCGCTCTCGGCGTTGCTGTTCTTCGGCGCGCCGGTGATCGGTGCGCTCTACGGGATCGGCGAATCCGTCGATGTCATCCGCGTGCTTGCGCTCGTGTTCTTCGGGTTGCGAAGCGTCGCGACGACCTCGCGCATGCTGTGCCAGCGCGCGATGAACTTTCGGTTGATCACGATCATCGATGCGACCTCGTTCACATCCGGATCGGTCGTCAGCATGGCGTGCGCCGTCTCCGGCATGGGACCGTGGGCGCTCGTCGCTGGATACATCGTCGATGATCTGATCTCGGCAGCGCTCTACCTCTGGTACAGCCCGCCGAAGTTCTCGCTCGCGATCAACCGGGCCCGGCTTCGCGAGCTGCTGTCCTTCGGCATCGGCCAGTCGTTCATGCAGAGCACCAACACCGTCGCGACCTACGGTGACAACTTCGTCGTCGGTCACGCGCTCGGCGCGACGAGCCTCGGCTACTACTCGCGCGCGTACGACCTGATCAAGTTTCCCTCGATGGTGTTCGATGCGATCGTCGGCAACGTCCTGTTTCCCGCGTTCTCGCGGCTGCAGGATAACCGGCAGAATCTCGCAGCCGCGTTCCGGCGGGTCGCGTTCGTCAACGCGCTCGTCCTGCTTCCCGGAAGCGCGGCGCTCATTGCGATCGCGCCGGAGGCGATCCGGCTACTGATGGGCCCCGGCTGGAACGAGATCGTCCTGCCGTTCCGGATCCTGTCGGTCACCATCCTGCTGCGGACCAACCTCAAGCTCGGCGGGATCCTGGCGCAAGCCGCCGGCGCGGTGAACTCGGTCGCGGCGGCCTACGCCGTGTACATGGTGATGGTGGTCGTCGGCGCGCTGATCGGGATCCGGTGGGGGATCCCCGGGGTCGCGGTCTCGACCGCCTTCGCGATCACCAGTGTCAGCATTCGTTGCTGTCTGCTCGCGATGCGGGTCTCGGAGCTCCCGCTCCGCCGCTTTCTGTTCGCGCACGTCCCCGGCTTGGTGATCGCCGGTTGTGTGACCCTTGCGGGATGGCCGCTCGCCCAGGCGCTACGGGCCTCGGGCGCCGCATTCTCGCTCGTGCTCGCTGTGGTGATGGCTGTGTGTGTGGTCTTGAGCGTTGCACTGGTCGCGATCGGGCTGCGGCGCAGGAGCGGCGACTTCGGCTGGCTCGCCGACGAGCTGCGCCAGCTCGCCCGGCGGCGCCGCGCGCGATAGAGCACCGGCCACCTTGTAGGTCGCTCGCGCATCGGAGCGCATCGCACGCAACAGACGCGTGCGACTTGTTGACCGTCGTCACGACGGCGATGCCAGGCCCTCGCAAACCGGCGGCGGCTCCGCCATGATCAGATGAATGGCGCGACTCGCGTTTGTACTCGCCTGGGCGCTGCTGCCCTCGCTCGCCCATTCAACGCCACGCTGGCAGAAGCTGCCGCTGCCGCCCGCGCTGCCCAAGCCGGCGGACCGCGGCAGCGTGGACGTCGACGGCGCACGCATCGCCTACTCGGTGTACGGCGACGGAGAGCCGGTGGTGCTCCTGCACGGCGGACTCGGCAACTCGGGCCACTTCGGCTTCCAGATGCCGGCGCTGGTCGACAAGTTCCGGGTGATCGCGATCGACAGTCGCGGTCAGGGTCGCAGCACGCGGACCAGGGTTCCGATCACGTATGACCTGATGGCGACCGACGTCATCGCGGTGCTCGATCACCTGAACATCGAGCGGGCATCGGTCGTCGGCTGGAGCGATGGAGGCGAGGTCGCCCTCAAGCTCGGGATCAAGTTCCCCGAGCGCGTGAACCGGCTGTTCGTGTTCGGCGCCAACTATGATGCCGCCGGCAGCAAGTCCCGCCGCGGTCGGGCCGCGACGCTCACCGGCTACGCGCGGAAATGCCGCGACGACTACCAGCGCCTGTTCAAGACGATGAAGGGCTTCGACGCGCTGGTCGAGGCGCTGCTGCCGCTGTGGCGCAATCCGACCGGGATCACCCCGGACCAGCTGCGCGAGATCCGAGCGTCGGTCGCCATGGTCTACGGCGAGCACGACGAGCTCGTGCTGGTCGACCAGATCGCCGAGATGGCCCGGCTGATCCCGAATGGCCGACTCTTGATCTTGCCCAATACGAGCCACTTCGCATTGTGGCAGGACCCCGAAGCGTTCAACCACGCGCTGGTCGATTTCCTCACGGACCCGGTCGCGGCAGGACAATGATCGGGCTGGGGCTCAGTCCGGAACCAGCTGCAGGGTGATCGCGAAGCTGGCCTCGGTCGGGTCGCCTTCCTTGTCCTTGGGGATCGGAAAGCGCCAGCCGGCGCTCCAGCAGCCGGCGGCGGCGGACGAGGCGCTGCAGGCCCAACGTCTGTGCCACCGCAAGGGGGGCAACCAGGGCCCGAAGGCGGCCGGGGTGGGTGAAGACCTCGAAGACCAAGCGGCGGAAGAGGCGCTCCGTCGCCGGCCGGCGAACGTTGCGCTCGACCTGGGGCCGTGTCGCCTCGATGAGCC
>DATIPJ010000957.1:0-2491 GCA_035472155.1 Kofleriaceae bacterium | reverse complement strand
CGCTGCCGATTCGCAGGCGACCGTGTTCGTCCTGCCGCGCGGCGGGCTGATGGTCGATATCTCGATCAGCGGCCAGCAGCTCAAGTATCAGTCATTCAGCGCGTGAGCTTGCGGCGTCACTGGACGCGCTCGGCGGGTCATGCACGCGCTCGCCGGGTCATGCACGCGCTCGGCGGGTCAATGCACGCGCTCGCCGGGTCAATGCACGCACTCGCCGGGTCAATGCACGCGCTCGGCGGGTCAATGCACGCGCTCGGCGGGTCAATGCACGCGCTCGCCGGGTCAATGCACGCGGTCGGAGGCGATTCGCTCGTCGGGGTCGAGGAACTCGACGAAGCGCAGGCCGATTGCGCGCGAGCTGGCGGCGTCGTTGCCGCCGGTGAAGTTGAGGTAGTGGTGGTGCTTGACCTCGGCGCGGGCGACGATCTCGTCGAGCTCGCCGTCGTCGCGCGCGTGCTGGAAGTGCACGGTGACGAGGGTGCCCATCGGTGGCGCGTAGGTCATCTCGACCAGGATGCCGCCCGCGGAGATGTTGCGCGCGACGGCGACCGTGTCGCCGTAGAGCTCGCTGCCGATCATGACCAGGAAGGCCTTATCGAACCGGGTATGGATGCGCTTCTCGATGCGCTTTTCAACGACGGGGACCGGGATGGTGGCCAGGTGGCGGTCCTCGAGGACGTGAGCCAGAGACAGGGGTTCGCGGCGCTTCACAAGTATATGATCCAAAGCTGCCGCGATGAAGTCAAAGAACTTACTTTGTCCTACATATCGCGTGCAGCGCCTTCGAACTGGCTCCGCGGGCGGCAATCGGGCAGATTCTCGGCGTGCGCTGGGTCGGTATTGTTTCCGTAGTACTGACGTCGACGGCATCGATGGCGGTGGCGCTGGCGGCGCCGCGCTCGAGCAATCCGGCGTTTCTGGGCATCCAGATGCAGGATTCGGGGGGCCGCGGCCCGTGCATGATCGAGAGCGCGACCCGGGAGAGCCCGGCGGAGGCGGCGGGGCTGCGCGGCGGTGACCTGGTGATCACGGTCGACAAGAAGGCGATCGCGAACTGCAGCGTGCTGCTGGACGAGATCACCGCGCACGCGCCCGGGGAGTGGGTCGAGATCAAGGTCCAGCGGCTGAGCACGTCGGTGACGGTGCGGGTCCAGCTGACGACGCGCGACGCGCTGCTGCAGCGGGTGATCGGCAAGCCGATGCCCGAGACCAACTTCGTGGGGGTCGAGGACGGCACGACGTACGACCTGTCGGCGCTACACGGGCGGATGGCGATCGTGGGGCTGTACAACCCCGCGTGCGTCGACTGCGCGTCGCTGTTTCCCAAGTTCCAGGAGTGGGCGCGCGACAAGTCGCGCAGGGGCGGGCCGTCCGTGCTGGTGCTCGCGGTGGCCGCCGGCGAGTCGCTGCGCGATTTGAAGGTGCTGCAAAAGTCGCTCGATGTGCCGCTCGCGGTCGGCGACTTCGTGACATCGATGCACGACCCGGAGCGCTCGCCGTTTGCTCGCGATCTGGTGATCTTCGATCGCGACCGGCTCGGGGTGATCGTGATCGATGGCCGCGGCATCGTGCAGTACATCGGGCCGATCGCGCCCAACAGCGAGGACACCGAGGCGGTGCTCGACGAGCTGTTCGCGGCCGCCGACCAGGCTGCGCGCCGGTCGAAATAATTCCATGCAGGCGGTCGTTCGCAGCTATGGCGGCAAGCACCCGCGGATCGGCAAGGGCGTATTTCTCGCAGAGACGTGTGCGGTGATCGGAGATGTCGAGATCGGCGAGGAATCGTCTGTGTGGTACTCGACCGTGCTGCGCGGTGATGTGATGTCGATCCGGATCGGCGCACGTACGAGCATGCAGGACGGAACGGTCGTACATGTGACGTCGGAGAAGCTCGGCACCGTGATCGGCGACGACTGCACGGTCGGCCACGGAGTGATCTTGCACAGCTGCACCGTCGAGGATCTGTGCTTGATCGGGATGGGTGCGACGGTGCTCGACGGCGCGCGCGTCGGTCGCGGCAGCCTCGTGGGTGCAGGTGCGCTCGTCACTCCCGGGACGGAAATTCCACCGGGGAGCCTGGTGCTCGGCGCACCCGCGCGCGTCGTGAGGCCGGTCAATCCGAAGGAGAGGGAACAGATCGAATACGCCGCTGGCGTGTATGTCGAGCTTGCCCGCAGGTACCTTGCAGGTGACGGCGGATCCTCTGTACGTTAGTTCGTCGACTTGAAGCGTAGCTGTGGTTCGGCGTCTAGAAGGACGAGGCAAGCTCGGGAATGACATCGTCACGCGTGTTTCGGATCGTGGGGGCGGTCTGCGCTCGTGTCGCCACGATCGCGGTGATGCTCGTCGTGATCGTGCGCGCCACGCCGGCGCGCGCAGACAATGTCGACGAGCTGGTTCGCCAGCTCGAGAACGATGACTCCGACAAGGTGCGGCTGTCGGCGGCGCTCAACTTGACCAAGCTGGGCAACCCGCGCGCGATCCTGCCGCT
>DATIPJ010000956.1:0-4863 GCA_035472155.1 Kofleriaceae bacterium | reverse complement strand
CCTGGGCGCGTGAAGGTGTACGAGAACGATTCGCCGGGTTGCAGGCGCACGTCGAACAGCCCCTCGAAGAACTGCGTGGCGCCATGCACGTTGACGTTGTCGGGAGGATTGACGAACGTGACCGTGGTCCCGACCGGGACGCGCAGGTGAGTCGGAGCCATGGCGTCGACCGCGGTCGACTCGGTGGTGCCGACCGTGTTGGTCGCGGCATTGTACGTTCGCGCCAGCACCACCGTGTTGTTGACGACGGCGCCGTCGATCGGTGGTCCCGACACGGGCCGGCGCACCACGGGTGGCGTCGGGGCCGCGACCGGGCCGAGCGCGCCATCGATCTTGAAGGCCCAGAGGAAGTCGCCGCGCGGCGCGGAGCTGCCGTAGGGGATGTCGGTTCCGCCGGCATACACCGCGATGTACTGCTCGCCGTCGACCTCGTAGCTGATCGGGCTGCTGCTGATCGCCGCGCCGGTCTGAAACCGCCAGATCTCCTGCCCCGTGCGGGCGTCGAGCGCGAGCAGGTTGCCGTCGGGCTGCCCGATGAACAGCAGATCGCTCGCGGTGGTCAGGATGCCATTGCCGTGGGCGAGGGAGTACGGCATGTGCTGTCGCCACCGCACCGTGTTGGTCGACGGATCCACGGCGACGATGCCGCCGGTCTGGTACTCGCCGGGCGGGCGCAGCCCGTTGCTCGCCTCGGTCAGCGAGTGCGCCGCGGCGACGTAGCCGTAGCCGGTATAGACCAGTCCGGTGCTGTGACTGTACGACTGGTGGTTCCAGTCGGCGCCGCCACCGTGGCCCGGAATCGACAGCACGGGGATGTCCCAGTGCGGCGCGTACAGCGCGCCACGGACGTAGTTGGGGACAGCGCGGTGAGGCTCGCCGGGGACCGCGGTGCCGAGCGGCTGGTCGACGACTGCTTGCTCGGTCCACGAGCCCTGACGGGGAAACGGCTGGGTCGGCCAGGTCTTCTGCCGCGGGTCCTGCGGCACCGCGATCTCGTCGATTCCGAGCGGCGCGAGCCCGTCTTCGCGGTCGAAGATGAAGTACATCCCGGACTTGCTGCCGTAGATGATGATCTTGCGCGGCTTGCCGTACATCGTGACGTCGGCCAGGACCGGCGCCATCACGTTGTCCATGTCCCAGATGCCGTGGTGGATCGACTGGAAGTGCCAGCGGTATTCGCCGGTCCTCATGTCCATCGCGACGAGCGAGCTCGAGAACAGGTTCTGGCCGCCGCGCCGCGATCCGTCCTGTGAGGAGTTGCTGCCGCGTGCGTTGCCGAACGTCCAGTACACGAGGCCGAGCTCCGGATCGATCGCTGGGTGCATCCACGGCGCGGCGCCGCCGGTCTGCCACGACGTCCCCTCCCAGGTATCGTTGCCGCGCTCGCCCGGGCCAGGAGCTCCCCAGAACCACCACGCGACGTCGCCGTTGGTGGCGTCGAGCGCCAGCGCGGCGTTGCGGCCGGCGTCGTGCGTGCCGACGTGGAGCAGGCCGTCGTGGTAGGTGACCGCGACCTTCTCCATGTTGCCGAAGCCGGTGACCTGGCGCTCCCAGACCACCGCGCCGGTCGCCTGGTCGAGCGCGATGATCCAGCTGCCCCGGCCGTGGGTGAACACCTTGCCTGCGCCGACCGCCACGCCCCGGCGGGTGACGTTGCCGCGGGTCTGGACGTACTTCCACTTCGTCTTGCCGGTCCGGCCATCGACGGCGAACACGTTGCCGAACGCGGACTCGATGTACAGCACACCATCGACGGCCACGGCGGTGCTCTGGTTCGTCCCGGTGGTGATGCCGCCCTCGATGCGATTGAGCCATGCGCCGTGCAGTCGCTTGAGGTTGTCGCGGCGGATCGCGCCGAGTGCGGTGTAGTTCTGATTGCCGAGGTTGCCGCCGACCTTGGGAAAGTCGCGGCCACCCGGCGTGGTGCAGCTGATCGGGAGTGACGCGCCGGGCCCGGCAGTGGCTTGATTCGCAAACACGGTACCGGTGAGCCTGGGTGCCAGTACGGCTCCGAGGGCAGTGGCTGCACCTCCCTGGAGGAACAGTCTTCGTCGCATGCGTGGCATATCGGTCACCTCGATTCGAGTGGATGGACGACCCGATGCGCGGCGGATATTGTACGAACTAGTTCGTATAGTCAAGGATGGGTTCGACTCCCGCTTCGAGGGCAACCCGCCGGAATCCTGCGCCGCCCGATGTCGTGTCTTCTTGCTATGTACGAACTAGTTCGTTATGAACGGAGCCACCATGACCGATGATGCAGCGCGCGCCCATGTCGAGATGCGCACACGCGCGGTGACCGCCGCGACGATCGGGACAGCGCTCGAGTGGTTCGACTTCACGCTCTATGGAGCGCTCTCGGCGACGGTCTTGCCGAAGCTGTTCTTCCCGGCGATGAACGCGACATCCGCCCTGCTGGCGTCGCTGGCCACCTTTGGCGTCGGGCTGGCTGCGCGGCCGATCGGCGCGATCGTGTGTGGACACCTCGGTGACAAGCTCGGGCGCAGGAATCTCATGCTCGGCACGGTCTCGCTGATGGGGCTGTCCTCGATGCTGATGGGGCTGTTGCCGACCTACGCGAGCATCGGTGTCTACGCCCCCCTGCTGCTGGTCGTGCTGCGCATCCTGCAAGGCTTCGCGCTCGGGGGCGAGTCCACCGGTGCACAGCTGATGGCGATCGAGCACGCGAGCCCGGACCGCCGCGGACGGTACTCCGGCTACCTCGGTCTGTGCTCGCCGCTCAGTCAGATCATGGCCAATGGCGCGCTGCTCCTGCTGGCGTCGGTGATGTCCGCCGAGGCGTTCGAGTCGTTCGGCTGGCGGATTCCGTTTCTCTCGAGCTTCGTCCTGATCGTGATCGGCGTGTATATCCGGCTCAAGGTCAGCGAGACGCCCGCGTTTGTCGAGCTGCGCAAGACTCGGGTGGCTCGGGTCGGTAGCCCGCTGCGCGACGTGCTGCGGCTGCACGGCAGGACGGTGCTGCGCTGGATGCTGTTCTTCTGCGGCCCTGCCGCGATCTTCTACCTGATCGTGGTGTTCTCGCTCAGCTACATCACCAAGACGCTGGCCTTGCCGAAGCAGACCGGCTTCGCCTTGCTGATGGCCGCCAATGTCTGCGCGATCGCGGGCGCGCTCGCCGGCGGGCTGCTGAGCGACCGGATCGGGCGGAGGAAGGCGCTCGCCATCGGGTCGACCGCGACCCTGGCGCTGCTCTTCGTCTACTTCCCGCTCCTCGAGACCAGGAGCTTCGCGCTGATGCTGGTGGGCATGGGCGGCCTGCTCGGTTTCACGCAGTACCAGAGCGGCATCCAGCCCGTGGTGTTTGCCGAGGCGTTCCCGACCAACGTGCGCTACTCGGGTTCAGCCCTCGCGTATACCGGCGCGAACCTCGTTGCCGCCGGGCCGATGCCGGTGCTCGCGGTGTGGCTGTTCGCGATCTGCAATGGCTCCCCGTGGGGGATCGTGGCCGTGTGCGTCGCGTACAACGCGATCTCGCTGGTCGCGATCGTGACGGCGCCCGAGACGCGGGGCATCGACATGCATCGCATCGATGCCCACGAGAGGCTCGGACGGGGGGCCGCGGGTGCGCCGCTCGCCGTGACCGGGGACCGGTGACCGGGTGACCACCACGCCCGAGCTGGTCTTCGTCCTCAACGGCTCGAATCTCAACCTGCTCGGCAAGCGCGAGCCGGCGCTGTACGGCACGACCACGCTCGCTCGTGTCCAGCACGAGGTGGAGGCGCTGGCTGCGCAGCTCGGCCTCGACTGCTCGTTCCGCCAGACCAACAGCGAGGCGACCCTGGTCGACTGGTTGCAAGAGGCGTTCGAGCGCGGGGCAGGCGTGATCATCAATCCGGCGGGATTCTCGTTCGCCTCCGTGCCGGTCCTCGACGCCGTCAAGCTGCTGTCGCGACCGGTGATCGAGGTCCACATCACCAACATTCACAAGCGCGAGGAACCCTATCGCCACTCCTTGGTCTCGCGTGCCGCGACCGGCGTCATCTGCGGCCTGGGCGTGGATGGGTATCTGGTCGCGCTGCAGGCGATGGCCATGGCGCTGCGCAGGAGCTCGCCGTTCGCGTCCTGAGGCGGCGGGACATCGCTGCCATGCAAGTGTTCAGTCTGGCTCAATCCGGACGATCGCGGTCCGCCGCGCCACCGAAGGCGCTTGTGAACAAGTTTGGCGATTTGTACAGTAAGGCTCAACAGCGTGCGCGGAGATGAGTGAGCGCGACGATGAGCGAGACGACTCGATGGAGCAGCCCTCGGTTCCGCGTTCCGCGCGGCTTCGCGGCCATTGCGATCGCCACCGTGCTGGTCTTCGTGCTCGGCGCGCTGGTGGCCCCGTCGAGCGTCTCGCACAGCGCGATCATCGGCATGGTCCCGTTCGCTGCGGTGCTGGCGATCGCCGGCCTCGGCCAGCTGCTCGTGGTCCAGCAGGGCGGCATCGACCTCTCGGTCGCGGGTGGGATCTCGCTCGCCGTCGTGATCGTGACCCACCAGCCCGACGGCGACGACGCCCGGCTCGGCGCCGCCGTGGCCATGGCGATCGGCCTCGCGATCGGCGCAGGGCTGGTCAACGGCCTCCTGGTGAGCCGGCTGCGGCTGAGCTCGATCATCGCGACCCTGGGCACCAACTCGCTGCTCTACGGCGCGGTGTTCGCGGTGTCCGGCGGGACGCCGCGCAGCACGACGCGCCTGCTCGCGAGCATCGCGGGGAACCTGAGCTGGGGCATCCCGCGATCGGCATTCTTTGCGCTGGCGGCGCTCGCGGTGGTCTCGGTGCTGACCAAGAAGACGGTGGCCGGCCGGCGGTTCGAGGCGATCGGGGCGAACCGCGCCGCGGCGCGCGCCGTCGGGCTC
>DATIPJ010000955.1:0-27030 GCA_035472155.1 Kofleriaceae bacterium | reverse complement strand
CAGGGAGCCTTTCAGAGCAATGGCGCTGTATCTATGGCTACTGTCGCACCGGATCCCTTCTGTAGTGGTGATGGTGGCGGTGGTGATGACTGCCATTATGTAACTCCAGCACCGTATAGCTGCAACGGTGGCGCTGCACTGTGTCTACTTTGCGACCACCGCCCCGGCGATCCGCCGGGTACCTTCAAACGCTGCACAAGGTCGTGTCTGGGGTACAAGGGATATAACAACGGTATGGAGTGCAAGATATGTCCAAGCAGCACACCGGTTTGTGATCCAGGACCAAGCCCGAATATATGCGATTCTAACGTTGGATGAGGTCGATGCGACGCTCTCGGCTACTACTCCTTGGAGCTGCCACAACGATGTTGCTGGCCGTCGCTGTGCTCTACGTTCGCCACGATGGCGCCCGAGTCGGCTTGCGCTCGCAGACACCATCGCAAGCTAAAATCTCACCGAACAGCACTGCTACAATGAAACCGGCGATGCCGGGTTCATCACAGGAGCCAATTCCAGCGAACGACGCCAAGACTTCACGAGCTATGTATCGGAGCTCGATACCGACAGAGCTGCCCGAGTCACCCAGTCTCGACAAAGTGCTGAGTGCGGATGGTATGCGCACGGACTATCGGGAATCGTATACCTATCAGTTGGGACTCATGTCCTCCTATCAGGAGTGCATGAATGGACGAATCGCCAAGGGAGTCATCTACTACTATATTGATTGGCAAGTCGACGAAAATCATCTTGCGTCTTCGCCTGCCTTTCAGCGTGCCTACGTCCCTCCGGAAGGCCAGGTTTCCCAGGAAGACGAGGGAGCCTTTGCCACGTGTGTGAACGAGTATCTCACGTCGCACGATCAAGTATATCTACCGCACACCGGGGCCGGTGGGGCGAGCTGGGGGATGCGCGCTGTGTTTCCGCTGAGTGACTCGCCGCTGCTCAAGATGATCGCCGACGCGAAAGCAAACAGAGAGGTCGAGGATCCGAGCGCTGCTTCACGCCCAGCTAGCTCAACAGCAGAGCCCGAGGGCGTGGGTGCAGGCGAGCAGCGCGCCTCCCCTCCGAGCCAGTGATTCGGTCTGCGTACCGGGGCCTTTCACGTCGCGTACGACGCCTATGGCCGTCACGTGGCCAGGAGGACGATGCCGAGCGCAATCGCGGCGAGCACCACCAGGAGCGCGACGACCACGAGCCACCAACGGCGAGCACGGGGAGGGCTGGCCACGACGGGCGCACGCTTCGACGATGGCCCGATCCCCAGTGTTGTCGGTGGGAACCTTGGCGCGGATGCATGGCGCGGGTCGAACACCGAGCCTGTGGGCGGCGGCTCGGTCCGCTGACCTGGGTTCGACGCGGCGTTGCCAGATGGGCCCACGAGCTGGGATGACAGGGGCTGCGAACCGACCGGCGGGGCGCGCGGCACGTCCGGCGATGGCGTCGTCGGGTTGCGCGGAGCACCGCTCTGCGATGCCCACACCGCTTGCACGCCCACCCCGCGCGTCGTGATGTCTGGCTTCGCCGCAGATGGAGATTGCGAAGCTGCGGCGAGGCGCTGTAGCGCGCTCGGCAATCTCGGGTCGAGTGGACGGCCCGGCCCGGGCTCGGCTCTTTCGGCCGCAGGCGGTGCGTGCGCGGGTTGCACCGGAGCTGCGCCATACATCGACGGCGGCGTGGGCGCGGGCGTGGCGCGTGCGGCGGAGCCGTGCGTTGACGGTGGCGAGGTGGCGGGCGCAGAGCGTGCCGGGGAACCGTGCGTTGACGGTGGCGAGGTCGCGGGCGCAGAGCGTGCGGCGGAGCCGTGCGTCGATGGCGGGGGAGTCGTGGCGGGCGCAGAGCGAGCGGCCGCGCCGTAGGTGGAGGAAGGTGGCGTGGTGCCGGGGGCGCTGCGGGACGGGGCGGACCCGTGGGTCGAGGGCGGCGGGTTGGTGATCGGCCGGCGGAGGCTGGCGGTGAGCGGCTCGGGCAGGACAGCCTCGGCGCCGACGCGGGAGGCGGTGATCGCCAGGTCGGGGCGGGCGGGGAGCTGCGAGAACGACGACATCGACATGCCGGCGACCGAGCGCGTGGGCAGCTGGGTCGTGCGCAGGCGCTTGATGACGGTGCGGACGGCGGCGAGCGAGGGCCGCGCCTGCGGCGTCTTGGCGAGCATGGCGTCGACCAGCTGCACCATCTCGGCGGGCAGGCCGGGGACGGTGTCGGCGAGCGAGAGCGGCGGCTCCTCGGCGTGCTGCATCAGCACGGCGACCGGCTCGCCGAGCGGCGGGAAGGGCCGGCTGCCGGCGAGGATCTCGAACATCACGATGCCCAGGGCGTAGATGTCGGTGCGGTAGTCGACGCCGTGGCCGCGCGCCTGCTCGGGCGACATGTACTCGGGCGTGCCGAGCATGACGCCGGTCTTGGTCCGGAACGCAGGCACGCCGTGCTCGGGCATCAGCTTGGCGAGGCCGAAATCGAGCAGCTTGACCTCGGGCCAGCGCTGCTCGCGGGTGACGAGGAAGACGTTGTCGGGCTTGAGGTCGCGGTGCACGAAGCCGTTGTCGTGCGCGGCCATCAGGGCCGAGGCGATCTCGTCGATGACGGAGGCCGCCTCGCTCGGGTGCAGCACGCTGTGCTTGAGCCGCTGGCGCAGCGATTCGCCGACGAGCAGGTCCATCACGTGGTAAGCGCGCCCGTCGGGGAGCGCGCCGTAGGCGAAGATGTCGATGATGTTGGGGTGGCCGATCTGGTTGACCGCGCGCGCCTCCTGGATGAAGCGCTCGACGGCGATCGGCACCTGCGAGACGTCGAGCCGCAGGATCTTGATTGCGGCGCGCTTGCGGATCACCGGGTGGGTGGCGCTGTAGACCACGCCCATCGCGCCGTGGCCGATCTCGCCGTCGATGACGTAGCCGCCGACCTCCGTGCCGTGGCCGATGCGCATGCCGAGGACGTCGTCGCCCATCGCATCGACGACATCGGTCAGCCGCTCGCTATCGCGATCCTCCACCGAGAGGATTCTACAGCGTCTGGAGAAAGCCGATCAGCGCATCGCGCTGCGCCTTGCCGGCCAGCCGGAATGCTTCGCGGGCGGCCTCCGCCTCACCGCCGTGCCAGAGGATGGCCTCGGCGACGGTGCGCGCGCGGCCGTCGTGGAGGAAGGTGGCGTCGGGGGAGACGACCTGGACCAGCCCGAGCCCCCACAGTGGCGGCGTGCGCCATTCGACCCCGGCGGCGGTGAAGTCGCGGCGCGCGTCCGTGAGCAGGTCGCCCACGTCGTGCAGCAGGAGGTCGGTGTACGGGTGGATGGTCTGGTGCGCCAACGCGGGGATCGCATGCTCGCCGGTCACCAGCGTCGGGGTGTGGCAGCCGGCACAGCCGAAGTCGTCGAACAGGGCACGTCCGCGCCGGGCTGCCGCGTCGCGCGGCGCCGCCGCCGGGACCGCCAGGGTCGACACGAAGAACGTCGTGGCCGCGAGCTGGGCGTCGGTGATGTCCTGCATCCCATCGGGCTCGGGGAACACGAGGTTGGTCAGCCCGATGTCGTTCACGAACGCACCCGCGGTTTGCTCGCGCAGCGTCGGGGCCGTCGCCTTGTGGCCGAAGCGGCCGCTCGCCATCGCCGCCCGGTCGGTGTCCCAGGCCATGTTCACGCGGCCCGAGATGCCATCGCCGTCGGCGTCGTCGGGATCGGCGAGCGCGAGCAGGGTGTCGTCGGAGACCGCCTCGAGCAGCCCGAGGCCGAACACCCCGGGCGCCTGGCGATACGAGGTCTCGACGCCCGGCGCCAGCAACGAGCCATCGGGGCGCTTGATGTCGAGCCGCGGCGCCCGCAGGCTGAACAGCTCGCCGTCGCCGTAGGCGTCGGTGTGCTCGACCCAGCTCAGCGTGACGATGACCTCGGGCACGCCGACGGTGGTGTGGTCCTGCAGCTGCAACCCCAGGTCGAGCACCGGCACGTCGCCGCCGGGCACCTCGGGCGTTCCTTCAGCGAGGCTGACGCGGATCAGCGCCTCGGAGCGCAGCGCGCCGTTGCCGATCTGCGACAGCCCGCGTCCGTTGCCGTCGTGGCAGCCGCGGCACGAGCTGTTGTTGAACAGCGGGCCCAGGACCGGCGCGGGCCACTCGAAGTTGAACGTGCTGCGACCGAACGAGAACATCACGTTGTTGCTGCCGGTCGCCAGCGACGCGATCTGGTGCGTGAACGCTTCTCTCGATCGATCGTCGACGGTGGCATCGCCGCCCTGGCGCAGCTCGTCGCCGCCGTCGTCGCCGCCATCGCCGCAGCCGACGACCATGCACAATGCGAGCGCGAGGCACCTCACCGACTCCAGGCTACAAGCTCGCTGCGCGCGAGGCCAGCGAGGACCGCTTCACGCCGTGCGGCGTCCCACGCCGCCCCAGATCGCTTCTGAGGGTGCCGGCTCGGTCAGCCGATGCGCTCGCCCGCGAGCAGCTGCTCGTACGTCTCGCGGTCGCGGATCACGCTGTAGCGATCGCCCGAGACCAGCACTTCGGGCGCGCGCGGCCGCGTGTTGTAATTCGAGGCCATCGCCGAGCCGTAGGCGCCCGCAGCGCCGATCCACAAGATCTCGCCCTGCGCCATCTCGGGCAGCTCGCGGTCGCGTGCGAAGAAATCGCCGGTCTCGCAGATCGGCCCCACGATGTCCGTCGCGATCAGCGGGCGGTCCGGCCGCGCGACCGGCTTCATCGGATGGAACGAGCCGTACAGCGCGGGCCGCATCAAGTCGTTCATCGCCGCGTCGACGATCGTGAAGTGCTTCGCCTCGTTGCGCTTGCGATACAGCACGCGCGTCAGCAGGGCGCCCGCGCGGCCGACGATCACGCGCCCCGGCTCGGTCGTGAGTGTCACCCCGAGCGCGGTCAGCGGGGCGAGCGCGGCGCGGATGGCCACGCCGTACTCCGCCGGCGACGGCGGCGGCGCCTCGCCCTTGCCGTAGTCGATCCCGAGGCCACCGCCGACATCGACGTGCTCGATCTTGATGCCGTCCTCGGCGAGCACGCCAACCAGCGACACCAGCCGCGCGATCGCATCGGTGAACGGCGTCGTCTTGGTCAGCTGCGAGCCGATGTGGCAGTCGACGCCCACCACCTGCAGCCCGGCCATCTTCGAGGCTCGCCCGAGCAGCGCACGCGCCTCCGCCATCCCGACGCCGAACTTGTTCTGCTTGAGCCCGGTCGAAATGTACGGGTGCGTCTCGGGATCGACGTCGGGGTTGACCCGCAGCGCGACCCTGACGCGCGTGCCCATCTCTCTCGCGACGCCGTCGAGCACCGTCAGCTCCTCGGCGCTCTCGACGTTGAACGTGCCGATCTTGGCCTCGATCGCCGCGCGCATCTCGGCCACGCTCTTGCCGACGCCCGAGAACACCACCTTGCCCGGATCGCCGCCCGCCTTCCTCCAGCGGATCAGCTCGCCGATCGACACGATGTCGGCGCCGGCGCCCAGCCCGATGAGCACGTTCAGGATGCCCAGGCTCGAGTTGGCCTTGACCGCGTAGCACACCTTGTGCGGAATTCCGTCGAGCGCAGCGTCGAACGCGCGATACGCTCGCTCGAGCTCGCCGCGGCTGTACACGTACACCGGCGTGCCCACCTCGGCGGCGATCTTTGCGAGCGGTACCTGCTCGCAGCACATCTCGTCGCCTCGAAACTGAAACGGCTCCGAATTCATGGGCCAGGGTTGTACCCCAAGCGCGACGAAGATCCGATCGATCTTCGCGTGGGACGATCCCTGCAGCGCTCGCCGCCGATCCTTGGCACCTGTCGCCGATCCTTTGGCACCTGTCGCCGATCCTTGGCACCCGGCGCCGATCCTTTGGTACCCGGCGCCGATCCTTTGGCACCCGCAGGCCGGGTGGCTCGGCGATCCGGATGTCCTCGCCGCCGATGCTTTGCGTCCGCGGGACGCAGTGCTCGGGGATGCTCGCGCGGTCGCCGGCCGTGCCGCGGCCGAGCCGGTCCGTCGGCTCAGGTCGTCGACGGCATCCCCAGCGCGGCGGAGATCCGCTCGATCTCGGCGAGCACGCGGCTGCGCGCCGGCCCGCCGGGCAGATCGCGGCGGTCGACCGCGCGCTCCGGATCCAGCCACTGCACGACCTCCGGCCCGAACGCCGGGTGCACCGCGCGCATCTCCTCGAGCGACAGCCCGCGCAGCTCGACGCGGCGCTCGCTGGCGATCCGCACCAGATGCCCGGCCACGTCGTGCGCCTCGCGAAATGCCACCCCGCGCGTCACCAGGTAGTCGGCGAGCTCGGTCGCCACCAGGTGCCCCTCGTCGATCGCTGCGCGCATCCGCGCGACATCGAACTCGAGGCTCTCCACCATGCCGCGCGCGACCGCGAGGCACGCCTCCATCGTCTCGACCGCGTCGTACAGCGGCTCCTGTGTCTCCTGCAGATCTTTGTTGTAGGCCAGCGGCAGCCCCTTCACGACCGTCATCAGCGTGACCCACGCGCCGATCGTGCGCCCGACCTTCGCGCGCAACAGCTCCGCGAGGTCAGGGTTCATCTTCTGCGGCATCAGGCTCGACCCCGAGCAGTACGCCTCGCCGATCCGCGCAAACCCGAACTCCGACGTCGTCCACAGCACCAGCTCCTCACCGAGCCGCGACAGATGCCCCTGCGCCAGCGCGATCGCCGCCACCAGCTCGATCGCAAAGTCGCGGTCGCCGACGGCATCGAGCGAGTTGCGGCTCACCCCCGCGAACCCGAGCGCCGCCGCCACTCGCTCGCGATCGATCGGCAGCGTCGTGCCCGCGAGCGCTCCCGACCCGAGCGGGCTCACGTCGCCGCGCCGGACCGCGTCTCCGATCCGCCCGCGGTCTCGCTCGAGCATCGCGTCGTACGCCAGCAGGTGATGCGCCAGCCGCACGGGCTGCGCGCGCTGTAGGTGCGTGTATCCCGGCATCAGCGTGTCGACATGGCGGCGCGCCTGCGTCACCAGCGCACGCCGGAGCCCATCGATCGCCGCGATCAGCCGCGTTCCCGCCGCGCGCGCATACAGCCGCAGATCCGTGGCGACCTGGTCATTGCGGCTGCGCGCCGTATGCAACCGCCGCCCGGCGTCGCCGATCTGCTCGATCAGCCGCGCCTCCACGTTCATGTGCACGTCCTCGAGCGCCGCCTCCCACGTCAGCTCGCCCGCGGTGAGCCGCTCCGCCACGCTCCGGAGCCCGCGCGCGATCGCCGCCGCATCCTCGGCGCTGATCAGCCCCTGCGCCGCCAGCATCTCCGCGTGCGCGATCGACCCTGCCACATCATGCGGCAACAACCGGCGGTCGAACTCGATCGATGCATTCAACGCCGCGGCGGCGGGGTCGAGTGCCCCTTCGAATCGCCGGCCTCTCGCACCTTTCGGTCCAGACATGGCGCGCAGTATAAGCGGCACATGACGAACACGCAGCGAGTGACGTTTCCATCCTCTGCAGGCGAAGCGAGCGGCGTCCTCATCACCCCACGCGCTGCACCCCCGGACGGCGCCGCCAAGCCCCCCGGCATCGTGATCCTCCAGGAGTGGTGGGGCGTCAACGAGCAGATCCAGACGGTCGCGCAGCGTTACGCCGACGCCGGATTCGCCGCGCTGATCCCCGACCTCTACCACGGCGCGATCGCCAAGGACGCCGACGAAGCCGGCCGCATGATGAAGGCCCTCGACTTCGGCAAGGCCATCCAGGAAATCGCCGGTGCCGTCGCCTTCCTCCGCGACCGCTCCAACGGCAAGGTCGCCGTCACCGGCTACTGCCTCGGCGGCGCCCTCGCCTTCGCCAGCGCCGTCAACATCCGCAACCTCGCCGCCGTCGCCCCCTACTATGGCCTCCCCGGCGACCTCGACTGGTCCAAGATCGACGCCCCCATTCAAGCCCACTTCGCCCAGCACGACGACTGGGCGACCGCCGCCGGCGCCCAGAAGATCAAAGACGCCGTCAAAGTCCCGATGGACCTCTTCGTCTACGACGCCCAGCACGCCTTCTGCAACGACCGCCGCCCCGACGTCTACAACCCCGACGCCGCCAAACAAGCCTGGGACCGCACCCTGACGTTCCTGCGGTCGCACACGTCGTAGCGACGCTGCAGCTGCACCCCGCCAGCGGACCTCATTCACCGCGACGCTACTGCGTGACCGCAGGCGATACGCGTGTTCCAAGCCTCGCGGTTGCGGGCGCCTTCACGATTCCAGCGCCGCCACCGCCGCCACCGCCACAACCCATGCTGCCGTTGCCGTTGAAAGCGCTGGCGCCGGCGCCCGCCGCAGGACCGGCTGAGCCGTTTCCGCCGTCGCCACCGTTCGGTGGCCCGTGGGTGCCGCCTGGAGCTGCGAAAACGTTGCTTGGGTCGCTGCCCGGTTCACTCGGAAATCCCGTTTGACCACCTTCGCTTCCCTCACCGCCGCCACCACCGTTGGCCAGAAGGAGACCACCTCCGGTGACCGTTGGCGCTTCGAGGACAATCATGCCTCCGGAACCGCCGCCACCACCAGAGCCGCATGCTCCTGTTACGCCGGCCCCACCGCCCCCGCCAGATGCGTTGATCTCGCCGTTCACTTCGATAGTCGTGCCCGCGATCAAGTACACGACACCGCCGCCGGGGCCTTTGCTCCCTCCGGTCGCGGCACCACCTACACCTTCCTGGCCATCGCAGCCGCCGCGTATCTCCGTCAGCGCAGACACCGCGTCACTGGGAGAGCCACCGGTACCGCCGACGCCGCCGTTGCCGCCGCGACCCCCGGCGCCGACAAAGCTTCCTCCGGCCCCACCACCGTTGGTGCCTCCAGCACCCTGCGGGAATACGCCGGACGCGCATCCGGGGTGGCCTCCGCCAGCGCCGTAGTCGGACGGCATTCCTCGGCGGCTTGCAACATCGATTCGCCCGAGCGCACCAATGGTGATCGAATCCGTCGCGATCAACACCAGTGGCCACGGGCCGCTTGCTCGCAGCGGTGCGTCGATCGTGATCGTTGTACCGACGATCATACACGGTGAGGCCGTCGGGGCTACTGAGAGACACGCCGCTGAGAACGACGTATCAATCATTGTCAGACTGGAGACGACAAGCGGGTTTGTCGGTGCTATTTCAAGACAGATATTTACGAATTGGCCAAAACACAGACGAGCATCTACGCTGACGTCCGCAGAGCTCACATCAACTGAGGCATCGACTGCGGGTGCATCACCGATAACGTCCCGAGGTCGCGGAAAATCGCAGGCGATGATTGTGATCGTACAGGCGACGCAGGCTAGCCTCCAAGCGTTCGCGGACCGCGGAGTCTGCTCCGCTTCGACGCAAGCCCCCCATGGAAGCAACACGGCGAGTGCTGGCTGCGCGGCCGATTGCACCGACTTGTCACGCTTGCCTCATCGCTCGACGACGGTCTATACGCATCTCTTGCCGGCACGCTATCACGCTCCAACGGGAGGACTTCAATGGCGACGACCGATCGCGACCGCTACAGGCTCGCGGCCAGCAGCATTGACTCCGTCGCGGATACTGATGCTGGGCTCGTGCAAGCGACAAGCAGAGTCGTCAATGCCATCCGATACGATGACGACGTCGAGGTGTGCGCGCCTATGGGCTCCGAGGAGGAGAAATGTTGCCGCCGAGGGTGGCCGTGTCGGGCGCTTTGATGAGCCCTGTGCCGCCGCCGCCGCCCCCGCCGCCGCCCGTGTTCGGGCCGACGGGGTCACCTAAGTTGCCAGTTCCTCCGGGTGCATTGGTGATGGCTGAACCCGAGCCATTCCCGCCGTCGCCGCCAAAGGTGTTATTGCCCTGAAACCCCACTCCGTGATTCGCCGCGGCGATGGTGACCGGATCCTGAGCCGTTCCACCCTCTGTGTTGGCACCACCACTGCCACCACCACCGCCGCCGCCACCACCGCTTGCGAGCAGGAGGCTGTTGTTGGTGATCATCGGGGCATCGAAGCCGATCATACCGCCGCTGCCGCCGCCGCCGGCACCACCGACATTCTGTGCACCGCCAGCGCCGCCTTCGCCGGCGGCGTTGATGCCGCCTTGCACATTGATCTGTACACCGGCGATCAGGTAGACGGCGCCACCGCCGCGACCCGCGAGCCCGTTGGTGCCGCTCGTCGCTTGTCCGTCTTGCCCAGGGCATCCTCCGCGCAACACGGATACGCTCGTAACGGCGGCGCCGTGTTTTCCGCTTGTTCCGCCATTGCCGCCGTTACCGCCGTCACCCCCGAGACCGAAGAAGCTGCCGCCGGCGCCGCCAGCGCCGCCGCCGCTCGTGCCGCCAGTAGGCAACATCCCTGCATCACATGCCGCGCTGTCTGCGCCTGCGCCCTTCTCGGTGGCGCCCCCGGCTTGGCGATGGCTGCCCACGTCGATCAGGCCACCCGCCGCCGTGGTAATCGAACCGCTTGCGAGCAGAACAAGCGGCCGCGATCCAATGGCTCGAAGCTTCCCGTTGACCGTGATATCGGTGGCGGCGATGACGCAGTAGTTGCCACCGCCCGTGATGCTGAGCGTCCCGGTGCACATTCCCGCGTTGTCCGTGTTGATCGTCTCGCCCGCGGCCGCGATCGTGCGCGCTGCTTCCGGTGCGCTGTTCAAGCAGACGGTCAGGAATGTTCCGCCGAAGCAGGCCTGCGCGTCGGGCGGGGCATCCGGGGGCGCGTCGGGCGGGGCGTCGATCGCCGCGTCAATCGGCACATCGATGCCGGCGTCGTTTGATGGCTGCTCGCCCACGCAGCGGTTGGAGCTCGCGCCTGCGAGGTCGCCGAAGCGGCGGCCCGAGGGGCAGGCCGAGTCGTTGAAGCTGCAGAGGCCGCCGAAGGTGGTCTCGCACTGGCCGCCGGCGCCGCACTGTTGGTCGCTCGTGCAGTGGAACGACGCCGCGCCGTAGTTGCAGCCAGTTACCAGGGCGACGAGGATGGCTGCCGCGAGCGATTTGCCCATGGGTTTCATTGTACTGCACGAGGGGCGGTTTTCGTCTATCGTTACCGGAGCCAAGCCCCGGGTGAGTGTTTTCGTGGTTACACCTGCGCAGCCCCCTCGTCGCTCTCTCGCTCCCGGCGACAAGCTCGGAAAGTACGAGGTGATCCGACAGATCGCCGTCGGAGGGATGGCGGAGCTGTATCTGACGCGTACGGTGGGCATCGAGGGTTTCGAGAAGCTGGTGTGCGTGAAGCGCATCCTGCCGCAGTTCAGCGACAACCCCAGCTTCGTGAACATGTTCCTGAATGAAGCTCGCCTCGCGGCGACGCTGCATCACCCGAACATCGCGCAGATCTACGACATCGGGCAGGACGCGGGCGAGTACTTCTTCGCGATGGAGTACGTGCACGGCGAGGACCTCGGGCGGCTCGTCGCGACCGGGCGCGAGAGCGGGGTGCCGATCTCGCCCGACTGCGCGCTGACGCTGGTGGCGGGGTTGTGCGCCGGGCTGCATCACGCGCACGAGAAGGCGTCGGCGGAGGGCAAGCCGCTCGGCGTGGTGCATCGCGATGTGTCGCCGACCAATGTCCTGGTGAGCTACGACGGGGCGGTGAAGCTGGTGGACTTCGGGATCGCGCGCGCCGGGCGCGAGCCGACGTCGTCGCAGACCGGGCTCAAGGGCAAGATCGCGTACATGTCGCCCGAGCAGTGCCGCGGCAAGGTGGTGCTGGATCGGCGCAGCGATGTGTTCTCGGTGGGGACGATCTTGTTCGAGCTGACGACCGGGCGACGGCCGTTCGTCGCGGAGACCGAGTACGGCGTGCTGCAGATGATCGTGGATACGGATGCGCCCCGGCCCAGTGCGCTGGTGCAGGGCTATCCGCCGGCGCTCGAGGCGATCTTGATGCGGGCGCTGGCGCGCGACCGCGACCGCAGGTTCTCGACGGCGCTCGAGCTGCAGAACCAGCTCGAGGATTTTGCGCACGACAACCGGCTGCGGGTGTCGCCGCTGGTGCTTGCGCGGCTCATGTCGACGCTGTTTCCGGCGCGGCTCGAGGAGTGGGACCACGCGCGCAGCCAGGGGGCGTTCTTCGTCGAGCAGCACGTGGTCCGCACGCTGATCGAGAGCGGCAAGACGACGGACAGCTCGCCGGCATACCTGCCGCAGCCGCTGCCGCCGGTGGATGACGCAAGCGGTGCCACGCCCGGCCCCGAGCTGGGGGCGCGTCCGCGCGGCCCCGAGGCGAACGAGCCGACGGAGCTGGTGTCGCGGCCGCTGCCGCCGCCGTCGGCGCCCCCAGGTATTGGGCCGGCGCAGGGACAAGCGCAACCGCGGATCCCGACGACACCGGCGGGGCAAGCGCAGCCGCGGATTCCAGCGGCGCCGCCGTCGGGGTCACAGCCGCGGATTCCGACGACGCCGCCAGGGGCGGCGCATGCGGCGCCGCCGGGTGCATCGCAGTCGCGGACGGCGGGGTCGCTGCCGGGTGTTGCACCGTCGCACAGCCCGACGAACCCGCCCGGACCCTCGCAGCCGAGGATCTCGGGGCCGCTGCCGGGAATCGCGCACACGCAGGCGCCGAGAGGATCGGGGCCGCTGGCCCAGCATCCCGCGCCGGGCTCGCAGGGTCCGGGGATGTCGACGCCGCTGATCGGGGCTGCGCCGACGTCGACGGCTGGTGCGCCGCCGTACGGCATGGGACCGCCACCGCCGGGGATGCCGACGCCGTTGCCCGGGGTCGGGCCGATGTCGCCTGGTGCGCCGCCGTACGGCATGGGACCGCCACCGTCGGCGATGCCGACGCCGCTGCCTGGCGTTGGGCCGATGTCGCCTGGTGCGCCGCCGCACGGCATGGGACCGCCACCGTCGGGGATGCCGACGCCGTTGCCCGGAGTCGGGCCGATGTCGCCTGGTGCGCCGCCGTACGGCATGGGACCGCCACCGTCGGGGATGCCGACGCCGTTGCCTGGCGTTGGGCCGATGTCGACGCCGGGCGCGCCGCCGTACGGGATGTCACCGCCCCCGCCGGGAATGTCGACGCCGTTGCCTGGCGTCGGGCCGATGTCGACGGGGGCGCCGTATCAGACGGCGCCGGGGCAACCGCAGATTCCTACGACGCCGCACGGGCAGCCGTCGCCGTACGCGACCCAGCCCGGGGCGCCGTATCAGACGGCGCCGGGGCAGCCGCAGATTCCGACGACACCGCCCGGGCAGCAGGCGCGCTCCTCGACGACGCCGCAAGGGATGGCGGTGGCACCGCCGCCGATGGCAGCACACGGGCCGCCAGGCGTCGTCACTCCGCCGGGGATGGGCGTGGCGGCGCCGGGTTCGATGGCGCCCGCAATGGGCGCGACGCCGGGACCGACGATGGGCGCAGCGCCGGCATCGCCGAGCGCGACGTCGCCGGGGAATACGCATCCGTCGGCGGGCCGCGCGGGCCGCCAAGCGCCGGTGCCGAACATGCCCGGGGCGGTGCCGATCGTGATGCCGCTGCCACCGCCGCCGGTGCCGAGCGGCGGAACCCTGGTGAGCAGCGCCACGCAAGCGGGGACGCAGCCGCCGCCGGTGACGGCGGGACCGGGGCGCTTTCAGGGTGCAGGATTCGCGGGCGCGGCGGGGCTCACCGCGCCCAATTACGAGGGGCCGTTCGGCGCGGAGACGCCGCCGGGAGGCCATCCGTTTGCGCCGCCGGGCGCGCCCGGTGCCTTTGCCCGTGGCTCGTCGGAAGCGTCCGGCCATCCCGAGCCGCACGTGGCGCCCGCGCGCGAGATGCCGCAGCGGGCGCGGAGCACGGGGCATGATGCCGACGACGCCACGGATCAGGTGACGCGCGTTGCGGCGCCGAAGACGCTGATGGTGCGGCGCCGGGGCTCGCGGCTGCCGCTTGCCGTGCTGGCGATCGTCGGCGCGGCGGGTGCGGTGGTGGGCGTGTGGTTCGCGATCAGCGGCACATCGTCGACGGAGCCCGCAGCGGGCTCGCCGCCCCCCGCAGCGGCAGCCCCGGCGTCCGATCCATCGGCGAGCGAGGCCGCGAAGCCCGGTGCTGCGAGCGCGGATCCAGGCGGAGCGAAGGCGGCTGGCGAGGCGACTGGAGCCGCAGCGGGCGATCGTTCATCGGAGAGCGGATCCGGAGAGCCGGCGAATGCAGGCACCGCCGGCGCGGCAAAGGCCGGCGCGACGAACGCAGGCGCGGCGAACGCGGACGCGACGGCCGGCGCCGCGAAGGGAGGCGAGCCCGGGGAGGCCGGTGCGGCGCAGGCGGTGGATGGTGCGGCGGACGCCAAGGATCCGAAGAAGCGGCCCGTTCGGCCGGCGAAGGCCAAGGCCCGGCCCGATGCCAAGCGGACCGAAACCAAGCGGCCCGATTCCAAGCGCGGCCAGAAGCCCGAAGCGAAGGAGCCATCGTGGAACGCCGACTCGCCGTTCTTGCCGGAAGTAACGCCCAAGCGCTGACGCACGGCGCGCGCTGTCGACGCCGATTCTCGGAAGCGGCGCGCACACGCGTCACGAGCGACGACGCTCGGCGCACGTCGGCCGGCGCCCGCCGGAGAGGCAGCTGGGCGTGGGTCGCCGCGCTTGCGGTCGTGCTGGCAGCAGGCGCCGCGGACGCCAAGCCGCGGCGACGCGATGCCAAGGTCGCGTTCGATCGCGGGGTGACGGCGTACCAGAAGGGCAACTTCGAGGGGGCGTCGGAGGCGCTCGGCAAGTCGTTCGCGATCGAGCGCGATGTGGACACGCTGTTCGCGTGGGCGCAGTCGGAGCGCAAGCTCGAGCACTACGACAAGGCGGTCGAGCTGTACGAGAAGCTGCTGACGTTCAACTTGCCGCAGGCGAACCGCACCGCCGTCGAGGCGAACCTCGAGGAGTGCCGGGCGCTGGTGGCGCAGCAGAAGCCGAAGCCCGGGGGGCCCGCAGCCGAAGCGAAGCCCGCCGAGCCGCTCGCAGCGGACGCGCGGCCCGAGGCGGCGACCGCAGCGCCGGCGCGCGTGGCCGAGCAGCCGCCCGTGGCGCCCGCTCCGCCACCGCCGAGCGACGGGTTTCCGGCGCCGCGACCCTGGTACAAGGACGCGGTCGCGCTCGGCCTCGGCGGGGTCGGCGTGGTGGCAACCGGCGTCGGCGTCGGGCTGCTGATCTCGGCCAAGTCGCTCGACAGCGACTCGAAGGCCGCGACGGACTACCGCCGCGCGCTGGATCTGCGAAATCAGGCGCAGCAGCGCGGCAACATCGGCGGCGTGACGGCCGCGGTGGGGGTCGGCGCGCTGATCGGCGCCGCGGTCTGGGTCGTGGTCCACCGCAAGACCAGCGAGCGCACGGTCACCGGGTGGCTGACCGGCCAGGGTGGCGGCCTCGCAGTCGCAGGCGGCATCTAGGCGGCCACGATCGCGATTCGTGCGTGCCTGGTGGCGTCAGGGCGCGGCGTAGGGGTGGTAACCCGCCCAGGTAACGCCGCCGGACGCGACGTCTCCGGAGAACAAGCTCACGCACAGGAACCGGTCGGCTTTCACAAAGAGCTTGGCTCCGTGAAAGCTCTCGTTCGGGTCGATCGCCTGTCGAAACTCCCCGGCGCCGGTGCACTCTGCATTGCTGGACACATAGAGATCCAGGAGCCAGCTTCGATCGCTTGTCTTGGTGATGAAATCGGTGAGCACGAACGGCCCACTCGTGACCTTGACGAACGTGGTCATCGGCGACGCTGCCGAGATCGAGAACGATCCTGTGTCGAGCTGGTCGGCATCGGTGTCGGCGGTCCGGACCCGCGCGCGATCGACCACGACCGGTTCCGCTGCGGCGTCAGGCCCCGCTGAAGACGGCGCATCGCCCGTCGGAGATGGCGGTGCCGCGTCGACGCGCGGATTGTCGTGCCCCATGCTGCACGCGAGCATGGCGCCGATCACGGCGGACGAAAACGTGAGCGCTCTGGGTCCTCGTCGAGACATGGCACCGTATACTACGAACCACGTGACACCAGCCGCTCGGTCGGGCGGTCAGCCGATCTCTTCGGCGTAGGTCATCACGAGGTACATCACGGTCTCGACGCGCCCCGGGTTGCGGTAGGCGTGCGGCGTGTCGGCCTCGAACAGGATCGAGTCGCCCGTCTCGAGGCGGTGGGTGTCGCCGGCGACGTCGATCTCGAGCGTGCCCGCGGTGACGACCAGGTTCTCGCTGGTGCCGGGCGGATGCGCGTCGGCTTCCTCGATGCTCGAGGCCGCGAGGCGCAGCTCGTAGAATTCGACCCGGCGCGGCTCGTCGAACGGAAACAGCGCGCGCGACGAGAAGCTGCGGTCCTTGCTGGTGAGGATCTTCGACTCGGCGGAGCGCAGCACGAGCGCACCGGACTGCGTGCGCGCGCTGATCAGCGCGGAGAACGTGACCTCGAGTGCGCGCGCGATCTTCCAGAGGACGTTGATCGTCGGAGCGCTCTGGCCGAGCTCGATCTGGCCCAGCATCGCGCGCGACACGCCCGAGATCTGGGCGAGCCGCTCGAGCGAGAGGCCGCGCCGCGTGCGCAGCCGTCGAAGGTTGCCGCCGACCACGGGTGCGAGATCCGTAGATTCGGACGGTGCTTGGGTGGTGGTCGTGGTCGGGGGCGCGCCATCCGGACGCGCGCCGCCTCCGTCCTTATCGCGAGCCGCCATGGGGGTGTCTGGAGCTTTCTTTTTCACCGAGGTTAACCGGGGTCGCAGTATACCCACCGGTCGGCCCGAAACGGCGGTTTGATCCAATCTAACGGATGCCGTCGTTGCGCGGCTGCATGTGACCGAGATAACCGGGGTTGCTCGGCTACTTGGTGCCGAACAGGCGGTCGCCGGCGTCGCCGAGCCCCGGCACGATGTAGCTCTTGTCGTTGAGCCGCTCGTCGATCGCGGCGGTGTAGATGGGGATATCGGGATGCTGCGCGTGAAACGCGGCGATGCCCTCGGGGCAGGTGAGCAGACACACGAACTTGATCGATCGCGGCGAGCTCTCCTTGAGCCGATCGACCGCAGCGACGGCGGAGTTGCCGGTCGCGAGCATCGGATCGACGACGATCGCATCGCGATCGTGCATGTTGTCGGGCATTTTGTAGTAGTACTCGACGGCGATCAGGGTCTTGGGATCGCGATAGAGGCCGATGTGCCCGACGCGCGCCGACGGCAGGATCTCGAGCATCCCGTTGAGGATGCCGCTGCCGGCGCGCATGATCGAGACCAGCACCGTCTTCTTGCCGTCGAGGATCGGCGCCATCATCGGCGCGATCGGGGTCTCGATCGGGATCAGCGTCGTCGGCAAGTCCCGGCACACCTCGTATGCCAGGAGCATGCTGATCTCGCGGAGCAGGTTTCGAAAGGTGCTGGTGCTCGTGTCTTTCGAGCGCATCAGCGAGAGCTTGTGTTGAACGAGCGGATGGTCGATGACGTGGACGGTGCCTGCCATGCCGCCCGAAAAGTACCAAAGCTCCGGCCCTTGTAGGTCGGAGCTAGGTAGTTAGCGGTGGGCGACGAGCGAGCTCGCCTGGACGGCCGTGGTGACCGTCGACGCCGACACGATCGTTGCGAGTGCAACGAAGGTGACGAAGAGTGCGTCGCGGAGCAGGCCCTTGCGCTGACGGGTTTCGATGTTCTGGAGATGGCTCATTTCAGACTTCCTGTTGTGCGGGCGTTGCCGCGGACGAGAAGCCCTACTTCATGGAATGAGCCAGATCGAAGCCCAATGATTTCAGCCGATTGAGGCGATGAAAACAGGCAGCGGACTGTCGCACCGATCGTCGCATCGATGCCGCTGTCGCAGGTGTCC
Source organism: Kofleriaceae bacterium (assembly GCA_035472155.1). GTDB lineage: Bacteria > Myxococcota_A > Polyangia > Haliangiales > Haliangiaceae > JABFXX01. Next base: position 9,363 of record DATIPJ010000955.1, on the reverse strand, counting down.
CGATTTTTGCGATTTGACGCTCCGCCGCGTCATCCATTCACGAGGGCTGCGGATCGGGCGCGCTCGTCAGAACACGGTGCCGTCGGACCGGATCTGGATCGGCGGTCCGCCGCCCGGACGCAGCTCGCGGGCGACGGCGCGGCCGGCGGCCCAGGTGCCGCCTTCGAGGATGCAGGCGAGCGGGAGCTCGAGGGGCGACTTGCCGAGGCGATCGCGAACGCCCTCGGCGACGCGATCGAGCAGCGCGACGGTGAGCGCGCGCCACTCGACGATCACCTCGTCGCCCGGGGCGTGGACGACGCGGCGGATGTCGTCGCGCCTGGGGACGATCGCGCCCATGTCGACGAACAGGCCGCCGTTGCGATACTCGGGCAGCCCGGTCAGCGCGCCCGGCTGGGCGACCACGCGGCCGGCGCGCTCGATCGGCTCGAACAGCGAGTAGGCGAGCCACTGCGAGAGCTTGTGAAAGGGCACCAGGCCGGCGGACGGGCCCGAGCCGCCCGCGGCGGGGTGGCGCCAGACGTCGCCGAGGTTGGTGCCGCCGAGCTCGATGCGCCCGGGCCAGATCGGCGCGAGGCCCTCGAGGAGCGCCCGCAGGATCGCCGTGGCCTCGAGGATGCCGCCCGGGGCGAGCGTGTCGAAGTGGTCGAGCAGGCCGCCCGGGCGCCCGCCGACGAACAGGGCGGGCGAGGCGGTGAGCGCGGCGCCGAGCGCGTGCAACAGGCCGATGCGACCGTCGAAGCCCGCGAGCGGATTGTCATCGGCGACCTGGAGCGCGGCGGCGAGCCGCCCCGGATCGACGGCGGCGAGCCCCGCGGCATCGGCCTGGAGCGGCCGGGCGGGATCCGACGAGAACACGCCGGCCTCGAAGGCGTGGAGGCTCGCGACGGCGAGGCCCTCGGACCGGGCGAGCTCGATGCCGGTGCCGGGCTCGCGGTAGCGCCATGCGTCGCCGGCGCCGGCATCGAGCAGCACCGAGACGACGATCAGGTCGATCCAGGCGCGGGCGCGATCGTCGGCCGATGCGGCTCGACCGGCGGCGAGTCGCTCGTCGAGAGCGCGCACGCGGTCCTGCCCGCCGGCGCGGAAGTGATTGGTGCGGCCGTGCACGGGGATCTTGAGCTCGGGATAGGCGGCGCGGGTGACGGCGACGACCTTGTCCACGACGGCGGGCAGCGCGCCGAGGTCGATCGCGAAGTGAGGCAGCGCGTCCGCGAGCGCGGCCTCGAACAGGTTTTCGCATCGTGCGCGGATCGCAAGCGGCGACCGCAGGTATGCGATCGCGGCATCGACATCGGACATGGCGCTACGGTACCGCAAGGTCCGCGGAGCGTGCGGAGCGAGGGCGTTGCTAGGCGCTGCGGCCGTCGAAGTGCTTGATCTCGAGCTTCTCGGGATCGACGCCATCGAGGCAGCGCACGTTGATCGCGGCCATCGCCTTGCCGCCAGGGCCGGTGCCGCGCGCGAACGACTTGATGCCGCAGGTCTTGCAGAACGTGTGGTGAATGACGTGCTTGTTGAACTGGTAGTCGGTCAGCTTGTCCTCGCCCTGCTCGAGCTTGAACTTCTCGATCGGCGCGAACGTCAGCAGCGTGCCGGCGCGCCCGCACATCGTACAGTTGCAGGAGAGCACGGGCTGCGAGAGGTCGAGCTCGACGGAGTAGCGGACCGCGCCGCAATGACAGCTACCGGTATAGGTGGTTGGCTTCGTCATGGCAGAAGCCTGCCAATCTCCGGCGCGCCCGGCTCGTGGAAAGCAGCCCGAGGCGCGAAAATGTGGCCGATCTCCGGTCGCCGCGAGCGCGTCCGCACGCACGCGGTGGTGCCGCGCTCTAGAGCCCGCGGCCCTTGGCCTTGGCGAGCTCTTCGGCGGCGGGGGTCTTGCCGTCGGGAGTGAAGTATCCGGCCGCCATCTTGGCGTCCATCTCGACGCGTGCGTCGGCGGGGATGAGGTCATCGGGGATGCGGACGCGCTCACCGACCTCGATGCCGGCGCGCACGATCGCGTCGTACTTCATGTTCGACATCGACACCAGGCGGTGGATCTTCTTGACGCCGAGCCAGTGCAGCACGTCGGGCATCAGCTCCTGGAACCGCATGTCCTGCACGCCGGCGACGCACTCGGTGCGCGCGAAGTACGACGCTGCGCTGTCGCCGCCCTCCTGGCGCTTGCGCGCGTTGTAGACCAGGAACTTGGTGACCTCGCCGAGCGCCCGGCCCTCCTTGCGGAAGTAGACGATGAGGCCCACACCGCCGGCCTGCGCGCCGCGGATGCACTCCTCGATCGCGTGGGCGAGATACGGGCGGCACGTGCAGATGTCGGAGCCGAACACGTCCGAGCCGTTGCACTCGTCGTGGACGCGGGCGGTCAGCGTCACGCTCGGGTCGGCGAGCTTGGCCGGGTCGCCGAACATGTAGACCGTCTGCCCGCCGATCGGCGGCAGGAACACGTCGAGGTCGCCGCGCGTGACCAGCTCGGGGAACATCCCGCCGGTCTGCTCGAACAGCGTACGGCGCAGCTCGCTCTCGGTGCAGCCGAAGCGCTTGGCGACGCCGGGCAGGTACCACACCGGCTCGGTCGCGGCCTTGGTCACCGGGATCTCGCGCGGCGACTTGATGATCGCGCCGTCGACCGCGAGGCGCCTGGCCTCGATCGCGTCGACGATCTCCGGCATGTCGATGTGCGCCTTGGTGACCGCGATGGTCGGCCGCACGTCGTAGCCCTGGACGAGGTAGTCGCGGAACACCTCGGCGACGACCGCGCCGTACGGATCGAGCGAGACGATCTTCTCGGGGTCGTGCCACGCCGGGTGAGGGCCGATGTGGTCGGTCGGCGCGGTGTTGGTCAGATCGGGGACGTGCTGCGGATCGAGCGCCTTGGCGGCGATCGCGAGGGCGCGATAGACGGCGTAGCTGCCCGAGTGCGTGCCGATGACGTTGCGGTGCTCGGGGGTGGTCAGCGAGGCGATGATCGGGCCGCGCGTGGCGGGCTCCGCGGCGCCCCAGTGGATCGGGATCGGCTTGGCGCCGCCTGCACCCGGATGCGAGGTCAGCTTGATGTGCTTGGACTTGTGCTTGCTCGCCATCGCTCGCGGCACCCCGTAGAGGAAACGGTCAGATTGGCACGAAGGCAGGTGGTGGTAAAGCAACGCGCTAAGCTAGCGTCGGTGGCTCGCTCGGCTGTGCTCGTGCTCGGCGCGCTCGTCGGGTGCAGCCTGCCCGCCGGCGATTACTTCGGGCGCGTGCCCGACGGGCCCGGACAGATCGACCCGACGCACGTCCGGTGGTGTAGCCAGGGCGAGCCCGATCACCTCGATCCCACGCTGGCATCGAGCACCGTGTCGTCGCAGCTGGTGGCGACGCTGTTCGACGGGCTCACCGTGTACGGGCGCGACGGCCTGCCGGTGCCCGGGCTCGCGACGCACTGGGAGATCGCCGGCGATCTGCGCACGTTCACGTTCCATCTCCGGCGCGACGCGCGGTGGTCGAACGGCCGCGCCGTCACCGCCTACGACGTGGCGCACAGCGCGCTTCGCGTTGCGCACCCGCGGACGGCGTCGCCCAACGCCGACACGCTCGCGCCGATCAAGGGCGCGACGGCGTACTTGACACGGCGGGTGTTCGTCATGCGCCGGGCGGTGGGCGGGCTCGCGCCGGGCGACGTCGTCGAGCTCGTCGGTGAGAGCGGCGCGGAGATCGACGCGCGGACGGCCTCGCGCCCGCTGGCGCTGCGCGATCTCGGCGCGCCGGTGAACGCGGCGTACGCGGTGGTGCCGCCGGGCGCGCGCGTGGCCTGGATGATGACGACCGGCGGGCGCGCCACGCTGCCCTCGCCCGACGGCACGCCATGGGCCTACGTGCTGTGGGCGCGCGATCTCGAGGGGGTCGGCGGATGGGTGTCTGCGCATGAGCTCGACGGCGAGCCCGATGGCGATCATGTGCTGCGCGTGCGGCGCGCGGCGCCAAAAGATCTTCCAAGCTGGACGCTCCGCACGATCGACGCGACCCATGACACGCCGACCCGCGGCGAGGATCGGCCCGTCGAGGTGCGCGCGAGCGATCTGGTGGTTTCGACCGACGCGATCGGGATCGCCGTGCCCGACCCGTATACGATCGTCTTCGAGACCGCGGATCCGACGCCGTACTTCCTGTCGCTGACGACCAACCGCGGGCTCCGGGCGACGCCGATCGAGGCGTGGTCGCGCTGGCCCAGGCACTGGGATCGCCCCGAGCACATCGTGACGTCGGGGCCGTTTCATCTGGTGGCGTGGAAGGAGCGCGACCGGGTCGAGCTGGTGCGCTCGCCGACGTACTGGGATCGCGGCGCGGTGCGGATCGAGCGCTTCACCTCGCTGTCGATCGACGATCAGGGCGCGGCGACGAGCTCGTACTTCACCGGGGCGTGCGATGCGACGGCGGCCAATGTCATCCCGTCGACGTACCTGCCGGCGATCAACGGCGAGCAGCGTGGCGGGCGCGCCTACAAGGACTACGACGTCTCGCCGTTTCTGACCGTGTACTTCGCGTGGATCCAGACCCGCAAGCTGCCCGACCGGCATCTGCGGCGCGCGCTGTCGCTGGCGATCGATCGCAGCGCGGTGCCGCGGTTCACGCATGGCGGCGAGATCCCGACCGCGCAGCTGACGCCCGGCACGCCGATCGCGCAGCTGTCCGACGCGGACCTGGCGGCGTGCGGGGTCGCGCGGACCACGCCCGGGGTCGCGCTGGTGATGGTGAGCGGCGAGCTGTGCTACGTGCCGCCGCCCGGGCTCGACCATGATCCGGAGGCGGCGCGGCGAGAGATCGCCCTGGCGCGCGCCGAGGGCGGCGTGCCCGATCAGCCGATCGAGTATCGCTACAATGCGGGCTCGGAGGTCCACAAGCAGATCGGCGAATACCTGCAGTCGGCGTGGGCGCGCATCGGCGTGCCGGTGCGGCTCGCGGCGCAGGAGTGGAACTCGCTGCTCGACGACACGCACAAGGGCGACTTCGAGATCAGCCGCCTCGGGGCGGCCGGCACACTGGCAGACACCGAGAGCGAGTTCCTCTCGATCTTCCGCTGCGACTCGCCGGACAACCGCGGCAGGTACTGCTCGCCGGCGTTCGAGCGCCTGATGGACGAGGCGCGGACGCTGACCGATCGCAAGGCGCGCAATGCCAAGCTGCGCGAGGCGGAAGCGGTGATGCTCGAGGACGCGCCGGTGCTGCCGATCTACGTCTACACGCAGAAGCACCTGGTGAAGCCGTACGTGCGCGACTATGCGTTCAACGTGATCGATCAGCCGCCGCTGTGGCGGATCTGGCTCGACGCCAGCTGGCGCCCGCGATGATCCGATTCCTCGCCGGCAGGCTCGTGGCGAGCGCCGTGATCGTCTTCGCCGTGGCGACCGCGAGCTTTCTGCTCCTGCACGCCGCGCCCGGTGGCCCGTTCGACACCGAGGAGCGGCGCTCGGTCGCCGTGCAGCGCGCGATGGAGGATCGCTACGGTCTGCACCAGCCGCTGTGGCAGCAGTACGGCCGCGCGATGGCGAGCCTCGTGCGCGGCGACCTCGGTGTCTCGATGAAGCGCGACGTTTCGGTCGGGCGGCTCATCGCCGAGCACGGGCCGATCAGCGCGCTGCTCGGGCTGATCGCGCTGGCGGCGGCGCTGGTCGGCGGCGTGGCGCTCGGGGCGATCGCCGCCTGGCGGCGCGGCAGCTGGGTCGACACGCTGGTGATGGCGGGCGCGCTGATCGGGATCTCGATCCCGGCGTTCGTGCTCGGGCCGCTGCTCATCGCGGCGATCTCGCTCGATCTGGGCTGGCTGCCGCCGGCGCGCGTCGATGGTGCGAGCTCGCTGATCCTGCCGGCGATCACCCTCGGCGCGATCTACCTGGGCGCGATCGCCCGGTTGACCCGCGGCGGGATGATCGACGCGCTCGGCCACGACTTCATCCGCACCGCACGCGCCAAGGGGCTGCCCGAGCGGGCGGTGATCGCCCGGCACGCGCTGCGGATCGGCATCCTGCCGGTCGTGACGTACCTGGGGCCGGCGGCCGCGACGATGATCTCGGGCTCGTTCGTCGTCGAGAAGATCTTCCAGATCCCGGGGCTCGGGACGTACTTCATCACGAGCGTCGCCGAGCGCGATTACCCGGTCGTGACCGGCGTGTTCGTGTTCTATGCCGCGCTCCTGGTGCTGCTGAACCTCGCGGTCGATGTCGCGTACGGCGTGCTCGATCCGCGCGTGCCGCGCATCGGTGCAGGGGCGCGACGATGACCGCGCGCGGCGCCTGGCGGCGGTGGCGACAGAGCCGCACGGCGATGGTGTGCGGGGCCGTGTTCGCGGCGGTCGCGCTCGCGTGCGTCGTGGGGCCGCTGGTCGCCGGTGCATTCGGCCTCGACGGCACGACGATCGACGCTGGGCTCGGTGCGAGGCCGCCGAGCGCGGCCCACTGGTTCGGCACCGACACGCTCGGGCGCGACATGCTCGTGCGCGTGATGATCGGGGGCCGGATCGCGCTCGCGGTCGCGCTGGTCGCGGCCGTGATCGCCGTGGCCATCGGCGTGACCTACGGCGCGGTCGCCGCGTACGCGGGCGGGCGGATCGACGAGCTCATGATGCGCGTGGTCGATGCGCTGTACGGCTTTCCGACGGTGGTGTTCGTCATCGTGGTGATGGCCGTGACCGGCGCGCGCTCGCTGTTCGCGCTGTTCGCGCTGATCGGCGCGATCTCCTGGCTGACCATGGCGCGCATCACGCGCGGCCAGGTGCTTGCGCTGCGCGGCAGCGAGCTCGTCGAGGCGGCCCGTGCGCTCGGCGTCCCGCCGGGCCGCATCCTGGTGCGCCACGTGCTTCCCAACGCCGCCGGGCCGATCATCGTGTACGCGACGCTGATGCTGCCGCAGGTGATGCTGACCGAGGCGTTCCTGTCGTTCCTCGGCCTCGGCGTGCAAGCACCGCTGGCGTCGTGGGGCACGCTGGTCACCGAAGGCAGCGCGCAGATCGTGGTGTACCCGTGGCTGCTGGTGTGCCCGGGCGCCGCGATGGCGATCGCGATCCTGTCGCTCAACTTCGTCGGTGACGGCGTGCGCGATGCGATGGATCCACGCACCGGTCACTCGTCGCGGTAGCGCACGGCCTCCTGGACCATGCTCGGCGCCGGCAGGTGCGCATCGCGAAACGCGCGGCCCATGGCATCGAGGCTGCCATAGCCGATCGTACGCGCGACGTCGCTCGGGCTGCCGTCGGGCGCGGACAGCAGCAGCACCGCGGCGCGCAGGCGCAGGACGCGCATCGCGTCGCGGAAGCCGGTCCCGAACAGCCCGAACGTCCGGGTCAGGTCGCGCAGGTCGCGTCCGAGCTGGCGCAGCGACAGCCCGGCGAGCGCCGCGATCTGCTTGAGCGACGCCGAGGTCGCGAGGTTCTGGTACAGCGGGCGCATCACGGCCCACAGGCGCAAGAAGCGCTCGGGCTCGTTGGCGACCACGCTGGCGGTGAGGTCGCGGCTCAGGATGTCCGCCGCCCCCAGCGTGGCGATCAGGTGGTGCACCGCGGCCTCGCTGCGCGCCTCTTCGAGGGCCTGGTACGCGGCCCAGACGTCGTCGGGCAGCGCGATCGGCCCGTGCGCCAGGCCGACCGGCCGCCGCAGGTCGGCCGTGGGCACCCGCGCCTCGACGATCGTGCAGCGCGCGCCCCACGAGCGAAACGTCAGCGCACCGCGCACCATGCGGTCGAACTCGGTCTCGGCGAGCACGAATGCGCACGGCGCCGGGATCGCGGCGGCGCCGGCGACGTGGAACGTCCCGGACAGCTGCGCGAACAGGTGGACGGTGCTGCTGGTCGCCTTGGCCGGCGGCGCGAACGACGTGTCGAACACCAGGCGATCGCGCTTGACCATGTGCACGCGCAGCCGGCGCTCGAGGAACACCGTCGAGCGCATCGTGCTGCCACCGAACGCGAGCTGACTCTCCGCCGACAGCACTACTTGCACTCGAGAACGGCGGGGCAGGTCGGCTGCTTGTTGACGCACTCGATGTGGCGCTGGACCTTGGCCGCGCTGTGCTCGACGTCGTGCTCGAGCGCCGCACATGCCGCGATGCACTCCTTTTCGTCGAACGGGACCTTGTTGCCGGTCTGGTCGACGCACTCGGCCTCGCGCTTGCAGACCTCCTTGCAGGCCGTGCTGCGCGGCTCGGTACACCCACCGAGGATCGAGACGGTAACCATCGCGAGCAGGAGGGCGCGCATGTGCGCAGAGTATAGCCGGCCGTTCATTGCCGTAATGTTCCTACCAAAGGAAACCTGGCTTGCGTACCATGAGTCAGGCGCGCTCATCGACGAGCCGCACGGAGGCCCGATCATGGCAGGACACGTTCGCAACGAGATCAACGTGACGCCGCTGGTGGACGTCATGCTGGTCTTGCTGATCATCTTCATGCTCATGACCCTGGTCACGGGCCGCGGCCACGACGTCCCGCTGCCGGTGGCCTCGCAGTTCACCCTCGAGAAAGACCAGCGGCAGCCGGTCGTGGCGGTCGACCTCGCCGGCAACCTGTGGGTCGACAAGGACAAGCTGGGTCCGGTGACGGTCGCGTCGCTGAGCGAGATGGACACCAAGGTCCAGGGCATGTGGCGCGATCCGGGGCGCGCCGGCGGCGTCGGGCGGATCTACCTCAAGGCCGACCACGGGGTCGACTACGCCAAGGTCTACCCGGTGCTCGAATACATGAACCGTGTCATGGTCAACCCCGTGACCGGTCAGACGCTGCAGTCGATTGACATCGCGATCGCCGCCGACACCCACGAATCGCGGTAGACGCCGTCACAGGTCCTCGGCGGCCTTGACGACCTCCGGGATGAAGTCGCGGCGGATCCGGATCAGCGAGCCAGCCTTGCCAAAGCTCAGGATCCGGACCGCGATATCGTCGACGGCGGGCACGGTCCCGTCGACGTCCTCGGCGGGGACGTCGAGCACGCAGGTCTTGTGGGCCCTGCGCGCGATCGCGCAGTCGTCGGTGACCATCCGGGGTGGCTGGGTGGGCCACGGGTCCGCAAAGGCCGCCGCGGCGGATGCCATCAGAGGGATCACGAGAACGAACGCGGCGATGCGCATGCCGAAACGACACGCCGCAGGGTGACCGGTTGCTCGTCGGGCGCGTGTTACACTGGGACTCGATGGTCGATGTCGGGGCGGCTCCGATCGATCGCTATGTGGTCCTCGAACATCTGTCCGAGGGCGGCATGGGGGCCATCTACCTGGGCAAGAAGCTCGGCGCGGGTGGCTTCGAGATGCAGGTCGTGCTCAAGCAGCTGCTGCCGGAGTTCACCCAGCAACCGGAGTTCATCGACCTGTTCCTGCGCGAGGCCACGCTGTCGGCCAC
>DATIPJ010000954.1:0-1780 GCA_035472155.1 Kofleriaceae bacterium | reverse complement strand
AAGACGTGCGCCCAGGCCAACGCCCAGTGCGGGGCGGCCGGAGACGGCTGCGGCAATATCATTCAATGTGGCTCGTGCCCGGTGGAGCAGGCCTGCGTGGGCGGCACCTGCACGTCGGGCTGCACGCCCAAGACCTGCGCGCAGCTCAATTACAACTGCGGCGAGGCGACGGACGGCTGCGGCGACGTCATCCAGTGCGGCGCGTGCAACTCTCCTCAGACCTGCGGTGGTGGCGGCGTGGCCAACCAGTGCGGCGGCGGCATCCACTAGCAGGGCGGTGAAAAACCCGCGATCTCGAGCGGTGGCTCGCGAGCGCGTGATTGATCGGTCGGGTCGCGTTCAGCTCAGAGTCCGGTTGGAGGGGGACTTCTCCACTTGATGCCCACCCCGTCTTCGGCGTCGGGCGTCGATGCCGCCGCCGGGGTCCTGGCGCGAGCGCGCGGCCGGCCCCTCGACAAGCCGCTCGCTGTGCTCGCTCAGAAGGTCAGGTTGCAGCCTCCGCCGCGGGCATGAGCTTCGCGATGCGCAGGAGGTTGTACGCCGCGCCGACGAAGTGCGCGGCCAGCTGCGTCCGGTCGACGCCCTTGAAGCGAGTCCGCCGGAAACCGCCGATCGATTTCATCCAACCGAAAATCTCCTCGACGCGCTTTCGGAAGCGCTGACTCACGGCATAGCCTGTGTGCCTCGTCGTGCGCTCGTCGATCGCGGAGCGTCGGCCGTTGGTGCTCTGCGCCACGTGCGGCACGACGTTCATTTCGCGGCACTGGGCCACGAAGTCGCGGGTGTCGTAGCCCTTGTCGCCTGCGACTGTGATGCGCCGTTTGCCGACCAGCGTCTCTCCGATCATCTGCAATGCCCCGCTGCGCTCCGCGTATCCGGTCGCGGGCGCGACACGCAGGTCGACGAGCAGGCCGTGCCGGTTCTCCATCAAGGCGTTCGCGGTGTACGAGAGCTTCGCCTCCTTGCCGACGCCTTTGCGGGCGAGCCTTGCCTCCGGATCGGTGGTCGACGCGTGCGTTTCGTTCGAGCGCTTCTCGCCGTGAAAGTTCACCTCGGCGTTCTTGGCGCCGCCTTGCGGGCGCGGCGGCTCGTCGTCGTCCTTCTTCTTGAAGCTCTTCAGCGATGCCCAGGCCTCGATGAGCGAGCCGTCGACCGTGAAGTGCTCCGAGCTCATCAGTTGCTCCCGCTTGGCGAGGCCCACGATCGCGCGGAAGAACTCGCCGGACACGTCGTGCGCGAGGAGACGCTCTCGGTTGTGCGAGAAGACCGTCCGCTCGAACACCGCCTCGCTCAAGTCCATGTCGAGAAACCACCGGAACAAGAGGTTGTACGCCAGCTGCTCGCACAGCTGACGCTCGCTTCGCACGCTGTACAGCGCCATCAACACCGTCGCCTTCAGCAACCGCTCCGGCGGAATCGAAGGTCGACCCTCGCCCGCGTACATGCGGTCGAAGACAGGCGAGAGCTCGGCGAGCGCGACGTCCGCGAGCTGCTTGATCCGCCGGATGGGATGGTCCTTCGGAACCGCAATCTCCGGACTGATGAGGCAGAACATCGACGGCTGCGACTTGCGGTGGCCTCGCATGGCCGCGCAATCTAATCCGCGTTGCAGTCTTGTAAATCCATCGCGCAGGTCGGCGTCGTCCGCGAACGAAATTGCCGTTTGTGTTCGCGGCTTTGGCTTTTTCACCACCCTGCTAGTGTCCTGTCTCTGAAATAGGATGAATTACAAGTATGCGAAGCTCGTCGGACGCGCATGGCCCGTCCGAAGCTGCCGGTG
>DATIPJ010000953.1:0-11106 GCA_035472155.1 Kofleriaceae bacterium | reverse complement strand
CTCGTGGGAACCGATCCAGGTCTCTTTGCGAAAGGTCACAGCCAACCGGTCGGACACGAAGCCCCAGTCCATGCGCGTGCGCTGCCAAAGTTCCAGCACGAGCGCACGCAGCCGCCCGCCGTCGACGACGTGCGACGCAAGTTTCTGGTCGGCCAGGCGATCGAGGTCGGGCAAGACCAGCCTTTATACCCGCAACGCGGTGCGGCGCGGGCGCGCATCGATTTGGCTCACGGATCTGATTGAAAACCTCACCGTCGGAGGGGTAAGCCGTGGCCAATGAGCACAGAGAGCAAGCCGTTGCCTACCGTCAAGGCGGAGTCCGGCGTCATCAGTCTGAAGGAGCGCGGCAACCTGTTCGAGATCGCGACCCGACAGATCGACAAGGCGATGAAGCTGATCAACATCGATCCCGATGTTCAGGAGATCCTCGCCCAGCCCAAGAACGAGCTGATCGTCAACTTCCCCGTTCGCATGGAGAACGGGAAGTACCAGATGTTCAAGGGCTACCGCGTCCAGCACAACAACATCCTGGGGCCGTACAAGGGCGGGATGCGCTATCACCACGAGGCCAACCTCGACGAGATGAAGGCGCTCGCGTCGTGGATGACGTACAAGAGCGCGCTGCACGAGATCCCGTTCGGCGGCGGCAAGGGCGGCATCAAGGTCGACGTCCGCCAGCACAGCAAGCTCGAGCTCGAGCGCATCACGCGCCGGTTCACCGCGGCGCTCGGGTCCAACATCGGGCCCGAGTACGACATCCCTGCGCCCGACGTGAACACCAACAGCCAGACCATGGTCTGGATGATGGACACGTACATGAACATCGTCGGCACGGGCGACCGCAATACCGTGCGCGGCGTGGTCACCGGCAAGAGCGTCTCGTCGGGCGGCAGCCACGGCCGCGCCGAGGCGACCGGGCAGGGCGTGGTCCACTGCATCACCGAGTGGGCGCGCGATCGGCGCTTCAACCTGAACGGCTGCAGCTTCACCGTGCAGGGGTTCGGCAACGTGGGCTCGCACGCGGCGAAGATCCTCGCCAAGCTCGGCGAGCACGTGGCCAAGAGCGGCACGGTCGCCGGCTACAAGGGCGCGCAGAAGATCGAGCGCGCCGAGTTCTTCGCGCTCGACGCCCACATCTTCGTGCCCGCCGCGCTCGAGCTCGAGATCGGCGTCGCCGAGGCCAAGGCGCTCAAGGTCAAGATGGTCGTCGAGGGCGCCAACGGTCCGACGTATCCCGAGGCCGAGGAGATCATGCTCAGCCGCGGCATCGACGTCATCCCGGACATCCTCTGCAACTCGGGCGGCGTGATCGTCTCGTACTACGAGTGGCTCCAGAACAAGCGCGCCGAGCAGTGGGAGCTCGAGGACGTCCTCGACCGGCTCGAGCGGCGCATGAAGCAGACGTGGGCGAACGTGCGGCACTACGTGAGCACGCACAAGACGGACTGGCGCACGGCGAGCTACGCGATCGGCCTCGAGCGGTTGCAGCACTGCTACCGCGAGCGCGGCATCTTCCCGTGATCGGCCAGATCGCTCTGATTCAGTGATCAGCCGCGCACCAGCGCGCAGGCCAGCGGCGGCAGCTCGCGCTGATTCGCGAGCGGGACCGACGCCAGCACGATGTCGCCGAGCTCGGCGGGCTCGGCCTGCTCGGTGAGGTTGCAGACCAGGCGCAGGCCGCCGCGGCGGATCTCGAGCAGGCCGCGCCGGCGCGTCGCCTGGGTCGACTCCGGCGATGGATCGCGGAGCTCGGGGTGCGTGCGCCGCGCGGCGATCAACGCGCGGTACCAGTCGAGCATCGCCGCGTGCGCGGGCTCGCTGCGCTCGTGCCAGGGCAGCACGCTGCGCTCGCGGGTCGCCGGGTCGTCGGGATCGAGCCCGACCTCGCCGGTCATCGCATGCTCGGCGCGCCGGCCCTCGCGGATCGCCGCGCGCAGCTCGGGCGATTCCATCTGCGCGAAGTAATGGAACGGCGCCGACGCGGCCCACTCCTCGCCCTGGAACAGCATCGGGACGAACGGCGAGACCATCAGGATCGCCGCGGCGGCCATCGTGCGCTGCGTGCCCGCGAGGTGATGCAGGCGCTCGCCCGCGGCGCGATTGCCGATCTGATCGTGCGACTGGATGTACGCGACCAGTCGATCGCGCTGCAGCGCGCCGAACGGCTGTCCGTGCGGGCCGCCGCGAAACCGCGAGACGCGGCCGTCGAGCGCGTAGCCGTGCTCGAGCACGCGGACAAGCGTATCGGCCTCGGCGAAGTCCGTGTAGTAGCTGCCGTGCTCGCCGGTGACGAGCGCGTGGATCGCGTGATGGAAGTCGTCGTTCCAGTGCGCATCGAGCCCCCAGCCGCCGCGGGCGCGCTCGCGCACCGCCACGGGATCGTGCAGGTCGTACTCGCCGATCAGCACCAGCGGCCGGCCGAGCCGCTGCTCGAGTGCGCGGACCTCGTCGACCAGCTCGGCCACGAAGTGGCGCTCGCTGTCGTCGTGCAGCGCGTGCACCGCATCGAGCCGCAGCCCGTCCGCGCCATAGTCCGCGAGCCAGGTCAGCGCGCTGTCGATCAGGAATCGCCGCACTTCCTCGGAGCCCGGGCCGTCGAGGTTCACCGCGTCGCCCCACGGCGTCTGGTGGCGGGCGGTCCGGTACGGGCCGAGCTCCGATACGTAGGCGCCCTCGGGCCCGAAGTGGTTCAGCACGCTGTCGATCAGCACCGCGAGCCCGCGCTGCTTGCACTGGCGGACCAGCTCGGCGAGCCCGCGCGGGCCGCCGTAGGCCGCGTGCGGCGCGAACAGGTCGACGCCGTCGTAGCCCCAGCCGTGCGCGCCCGGAAACTGCGCGACGGGCATCAGCTCGACGTGCGTGACCCCGAGCGCCACGAGGTCATCGAGGTGCGCGACCGCTGCTTCGAACGTGCCGCCCTCGGTGAACGTGCCGACGTGGAGCTCGTAGATCAGCGCATCGCGCAGCGGCACCGGCGCCGCGGCGGCCGCTTGCCCACGCGCGCCCGCAGCGAGCTCGCTCGCATCGATCCAGCACGATGCGCCGTGCACGCCATCGGGCTGCCACGGCGACCGCGGATCCGGTCGCGAGGGCCCGCCGTCGACGGCGATCGCGTAGCGAGCGCCGGTCGTCAGGTCAGGCCCGCGCCACCACCCTGCGCCGTCACGCGCGGCGGTGATGGTTCGGTCATCGAGCCGGATGTCGACGCGGCTCGCGTTCGGGGCCCAGATACGCAGCGATGGCATGGCGACCCCACTGTGCCATCGCCATGCCAGCGGCGGACATGGCGATCCGACCACCTCGCGCGTGCTCCGCGCTGTGGCGAGGCCCGCGCAGCCCGAGGTGCGCGGCTGTGCCTCGCTCGCGGGCGCGCAGCCTCAGATCGATTGCGCGATCTGCTGCTTGGCAGCGAGGAACGGCGCCTCGATCGCCTCGGCTTGCGCCTTGCCGATCGCCTCCTGCGCCCGCGGGAAGATCTCGCGTTCCTCCTCGCGCGCGTGCTCGATGACCGTGCTGACCAGCCGGTTGTAGACCTCGATCCGCTCGGGCGCCGCGACGGGGAGCTCGTCGATCGCCGTGATCAGCTGCTCCAGCTCGTGCGCCTCGAGATCGTGCTCCTCGGCCAACGGCCGCGTCGCCTCGCGCGTGCGCAGCATCGGGTACACCTCGCGCAGCTCGGCCTTCTCGTGCGAGAGCAGCTCGCGCCGGATCGTCGGCCACAGCTGCACGAACTTCTCGTTGCTCGCCTTCGCTCGCTCGAGGAGCATGGTGACCTCGCCGTGCTGCTCGGCGAGCGCCTTGAAGACTCCGACCAGGCCCGAGAGCCGAGCCCGGATCGCCTTCACCTTGCCCATCCCGTGCGAAAGCGTCGCATCGATGCGATTCATCGTGATTCTCCTGTTGGGGTTGCGACAGACGATGCGTCGCGCTCTCCGCGCGCGCGGCGACGCCGAGGAATCGGCATCTCCGTCTGCTGAAACGTCTGTGCCGACAGGATGCACTGCACGTGCCGCGAGCGCCGCGGGCGACGTGCGCCGCGCGGCGGTGCACACGCCTCGACGATTCTCGGAGCTACGCGGCCCGCGTCGTCAGTTGCAGGCGGCCGACTGGCAGAGGCACGCGCCCGCGCACTCGTTGACGATCTGGCCGCTCGCGAAGAATTCTTTGATCTGGCGGCGCGTCGCCGGCTGCTTGCGCGTCAGGTTGTGCATGTCGTGGTTCTCGGCCGGCAGGTTCGCCGTTGGAGGCGCCGGCGCGCCGCCGTCCATGATCACCATCGCGCTGCCGCTGGCGAGCGGGCTGACCTGCACCGAGAGGCCCCACGGCGTCGTCGGCGTGGGCCCGAGCACCGGCAGGCCCATCGTGCGCGCCATCCAGTACGACCCGAGGTTGGGCACCTCCTGATCGCCGAGCGCGACCTGCAGCACGATCTGCTTGGGCGGCACGCCCGTCGGCGCGCCCTGGAGCACGCTGTTGACGACGCCCGCGCCTTCGGTCTTGTCCCAGCGCATCTGGAACAGGTTGACCGCCATCACGACGTCGAGCGGGTCGGGGTACGCGCCGGCCAGGATGCCGCGGAACTGCGTCCAGTCCGACGAGCGCTCGAGCAGCAGCGAGTAGTTCGCAGCGCCGACGCCGAGCACGCCGCGCGCGATCGTGGGCTCGTACGCGAGCACCGTGGTGCCCATGATCGCTCCCTGCGAGAGGCCGTAGTAATAGACGCGGTTCGTATCGACCAGCGACTTGTTGCCACTGGCCGCATCGACGAACAGCCGCTGCGCGAACGACGTGCGCATGGCGCGCGCCAGTGCGATGTGGTTGACCATCCCTTGCTCGAGCACCTCCATCACCTCGTCGGCGTGGCTGATGTCGTTGAGCGCGTGGGCGACGGCCGTGAGATCGGGCGTCGACATGCCGCGCATATCGGTCCCGACGAGCACCGCGCACAGCTCGATCGCGGTCGCCTGCTGCACGCTGCCGGAGGTCTCGTTCGAGCTGCCAAGCAGGCCGTGGCCGTACATCACCATCGGCACCGGCTGATTGGCGGCCTCGTAGGCGCACGCCGGCACGATCGCGGTGAACGGGATGCGATAGAAGCCCTGCTGCGCCGGCAGGCCGCCTGCATCGCGCGCGATCTTGGTGCCGATCGCAGCCGCGCCGCTCTGGGTGAGGAACAGCGGCGCATCGAAGGTCCCGGTGATCTTGTTGCGGATCCGCTTGCCGTCGTCGATCGGCGCGTTGGCCGACACCGTGAGCTCGATCGGGTGACCGTCGAGCGCTGCGATCGCGCGGTCGCGCGCGGCGATCATATCGCGGTGAACGAAGTCGTCGGACGCGGCCGTGAAGTCCCACGCGACGACCAGATCGCTCGCGGGGAAGCCTGCCTCGTCGAGCGCGTCGAGCACCTCCCCGAACCGCGGACGCATCGCCTCGAGCAGCGTGTGGTCGGTGTTCTTGTGGTCGCGCAGCGCGGCGAACCCCGGCGGCGTCGCCAGCTCGGAGCCGTCGCGCGCGTGCACGCGCTTGGTGATCGCGACCGCATACCGATGACCACCTGCGAGCCGCGCCGCCGGCCGCAGCAGCAGCGCCTGCGAATCGGGCTGCGCATCGGCATAGGCATCGACCTCCGCGAAGTGCGCGACGCGCGTTCCGCTCGTCATGTCGAGGATCACGGTCGCGCTGTCCGCCGCGAGCGACAGATCGAAGTTGTCGTGCGGAGGCAGGCCGGCGGGCGACACGCCGCCCTTCCACGCCATCACCATCGGCGCCGCGGGCGAGAAGCCATCGGCGATGTTCCAGCCGGCGGGATCGGTGGCCAGGTTATCGACGGTCGACGGCAGCGTGCCTTCGGGGATCGCGAGCCGCCGGCCGGTATTGCTCGAGGCATCGTCGACCTCGAACGCCGAGCTCGGCCACGGTGTCATGCAGTGCACGGTGCCGAGCGGATTGCACTGCGGCTCGATCGGCAGGCTGGTGTCGCTGCTGCACGCAGCGAGCGTGGCTGCCCCCAGACCGCAGCACGCCGCGGCGACGAGCCAGCGCGCTCGTGCTGCGAGGGCCGGCGCTGTGGAGGAGGCATCTCGCATGGCGGTCACGCTAACCCATGTGACTCCGCTCGACAAATGAGCGTTTACTCAACCAGCGCGCTATAACCGCGCGGTGCGCCATGTGATCGTGATCGTTGCTGCGCTGATCGTCGGATGTACGCCGCCCGCCGACCCCAAGCACGCAACGCCACAACCGGTCAGGCCGACCGGCGCGATCGCGATGCCCACACCGTCGCCGACCCACAACGCCCCCACTGCATCCGCGCCGGTCGCGCTGCCTGCGGTCGGCTGTCCCAATCCGACGTGTGCATTCCACGCGGGCACGGGCAGCTACTTCACCTGCCTCGCGGGCGGCGCGGGGACATGTTTCCACTTCGGCGCGGCATGCGCACCGCAAGACCATTGCATGTACGACCCGGCCGACCATCAGTACAAGCAGTGCGCACAGCCGAGCGAAGGATCCTGCGCCGCCTGGGGCGCTGTCTGCGCGCCAGCGACCAAGTGCATGTTCAACCCGACAGACGGCCTCAGCCATCAATGCGATGACGTCTCCGGCGGCGGGTGCAAGCGCTACGGCGCCCTCTGCGCTCCGTAGCCTCGTGCTCGCCCTCTGCGCCCACGCAATGCGCACTCGCTGCACGCACGCCGTGCAGAACGCGAACACGCGCGCTACCGGCGATGGGCAGGCCTCGTCTCGCGGGTGACAGCGGACTGCCCGTCACGCAGTTCCCGCCGACGCAACACTCAACTACCTGTGCCTTGCAGTCGGCGGCCGTGGAAGCTACCGCTCGCCGTAGGCCTCCCATCGCCTCGCGCGCGCGTTGACGA
Organism: Kofleriaceae bacterium; assembly: GCA_035472155.1. Taxonomy (GTDB): domain Bacteria; phylum Myxococcota_A; class Polyangia; order Haliangiales; family Haliangiaceae; genus JABFXX01. The sequence goes on along the minus strand of DATIPJ010000953.1, from coordinate 4,231 downwards.
CATCACGGGTGCGTGCGTCAGTTGGCGCCGGAGTTCCGCTGGAGGATGATGATGCGGGTGTCGGCGGAGCTACTGCTCGCCGTAGGCCACTTGTCGCCTCGCGCGCGTTGACGACATCACGGGTGCGTGCGTCAGTTGGCGCCCGAGTTGCCGCCCGAGGACGATGAGGCGGGTGTCGGTGGAGCGGCGGACGGGCGAGGTGCATGGGCGGCGGTGACGTCGGGCGGCGCCGTGGAGGGAGGTGGCGGTGGTGGCTCCTGAAAGGCGGCTGGATCGGCGGCGGTGCGCGAGTCGCGGTCGCCGGGCGCGGCGGCCGATGGGGGCGGGCTGTCGGTGGTTGCGGCTTGCGTGTTGTCGGCGGGTGTCGGCGTGTTCGGCGTGGAGCCGGCGGTGAGGACCCCCGAGGGCGCGTTGGGATCGAGCGGCTTGGAGTCGCCGATCGGCGCGACGCGGATCGCCATCGTGATCTCGACGGTCGAGCGGCCGGCGCCGGGCGTGCCCAGCGGCGCGATGATGTTCATCGCGGTCGCGAAGGTGGACGTCGAAGTGACGTCGAAGGCATAGCGTGCGAGGTCGACAGTGCCCTGGGCCTGGGAGTAGCCGCGTGTGTTGGTGACCTCGACCTTGAGGCCCTCTTGCTCGATGGTCTGCGGCTCGCCGCTCGAGAGGCCGACGCTGGAGTAGACGAGCGTGGTGGGTGTGATCGAGGTGAGGGTGTAGAGGGTCTCGGACACGGCGCGGATGCCGCCTTCGGGGAGCGTGCGCCGCTCGCGCCAGGTCGCGCCGATGCCGACCGGCTCGACGGGCATGCGCATGGCGACCTGCGCGAGGCTCCGGGTGAGGTGGTCGAGCTGCTCGCGCGCGCGGTCGGGAACCGAGGCCGCGGCCTCGACGTGCGACTCGACCAGCTGACCGTCGGGGGCGAGGGTCTCGGCGATGACGACGCCGTGCATGGCGGTGGCCTGGGCGAGGACCATATCGCTGGCGACCGGGCTGCCGAGGCGGTCGCGCACGCTGGTCTGGGTGACCGTCAGGCGGAGCCGCGCATTGCCGTCGGGCAGGACTTCCTCGACGGAGGTATCGAGGTCGACGACCAGGATCGGCATCGGTCCGTTCTCGCCGTCATTTTTCACGGCGAGGTCGCAGACGAGCTGGCTGATGGTGCGGGTGCCGCGGGTCAGGCGATAGCGCAGCGTCTGATACGGCGGCGCGCCGCGCTGGATCAGCGTCACTCCGTCGTGCGGAGGCGGGATCGGCGCCAGCGGTGGCGACTCGTCCTTGCACGCCGCGAGCGTGGCGAAGGTCACCAGGACGAGCGTGAGGGGCGCGCAACGCATCGCCGGGAGCGTGGCGCAAACGCTCGGTATTCGCTAGAAAATTCCGCCAGTGGTGACGCGACAAGATGGCACCTTGACGAAAATGGATTTGAAAAGCATTATCAAACTTAGGAATCAGTGCTGGTCTGCATCTGCCACCCCACGTCGGAACGTGACCTCGAGGCGGCCATCGATGATGGGGCGCGCACGTTACAGGAGATCGGGCAGCGCTGTGGCGCTGGAACCGGCTGTGGCGCCTGTCTGGATGAGCTCAGGGATCGCCTGAGCAATCGGGGCGCGAATGGTTGCCCCCGCGATTGTACGTCGGATCTCGTGTCGTTAAGGTCGTCTCGGTAACCCACCGCGCCGGGTGGCGCAGCGAGGCAGTCCGATGAAGGGCAACGACGAGGTGCTGACGCTCCTCAATTCACTGCTCACGAACGAGCTGACGGCGATCAACCAGTACTTCATCCACGCGAAGATGTGTGAGAACTGGGGCTTCGAGCGGCTGGCGCACAAGATCCGCGACGAGTCGATCGATGAGATGAAGCACGCGGATCAGGTCATCACGCGGATCCTGTTCCTCGAGGGCGTGCCGAACCTGCAGCGCTACCACAAGCTGCACGTGGGCGAGACGGTGAAGGAGCAGTTCGAGTGCGATCTGCAGCTCGAGTACGCGGCGATCGCCTTCCTCAACCAGGGCATCGATGCGGCGCGCAAGGCCGCCGACAATGCGACCGAGGACCTGTTCACGCGCATCCTCGTCGGCGAGGAGCAGCACACCGACTGGCTCGAGACGCAGCTCGAGCTGATCCGCCAGGTCGGCGAGCAGAACTATCTCGCACAGCAGATGAAGAAGTGACGCGTTGGCGGGGGCGGCGCTGCCAGCGTGGCAGGGCGAGCCCGCGGATCGGCAGATAAGGTCGCGGATCGGCGAGCCGTGCGGCCTGGCCGGCGCGTTGCAGCACCGCGCGACATGCTGCTGCGGCTGACGATGACGTGCCTGTGCGTTGCCGGTGTGATCCTGCTCGCGCGGATGCAGCCGGTGCGGCTCGAGATCGTCCGGCCGGTGCTGCGCGAGCCCGTGCTCGAAGCCGATCCGGGGCGAGCCGCCTCGCGCCACGAAATCGGCTCGCTGAGCGTCGTCGATGCGGTCGCCGACGCGATCGTTCAGATGCCACGGGCGGAGCTCGCGAGTCTGCTGGCGCTCAAGCCGGGTGAATACGTCAGCTCGCTCAACGATCGCGCGGTCGACAGCGATACGACGCTCGATCAGATCTTCGCATCGCGGCGCCTGTTCGACGGCGAGTACCTCGACCTCAGCGTCTCGAGCGCGACGAGCGAGCGCCGCGTGCTCGTGCTGTTGCATTAGAAGAAGTCCAGTTCAGCGCGTCGTGAAGACGCCGTGGCTTCTGCAGACGTTCAGCAGGCGACCTCGAAGGTTCCGGAAGTTCTCGAGGCTGCGGAGGTCGATGTTTGCAGCCTCCTGATCATTGCGCGCGGCGCACTGGACGATGCCGTGGATCATGCGCGCGGTGGCGTGCTGGCGCGGGCTGCCCGGTGCGTTGATCACGGCATTGGCGAGGCGCTCGGCCTGATCGTAGTTGTGACCGTCGACCGCGGCCATGGCTTGCGCGAGCTTCTGGCGTGCGTCCTCGTCGCCTTCGACATTGTCGTCGGGCTGGCGAGCGCCAGCGCCCGGATTCTTGGGCTTGAGTCGCGGGTCGGGCTTCGCGCCGGGTTTGCCGGTCTTCGCATCACCGGCTTTCGCATCGCCGGCTTTCGCATCGCCGACTTTCGTGTCGCCGGCTTTCGCATCGCCGGCTTTCGTGTCGTGGGTTGTCGAGTCGCCGACTTTGCCGTCGCCGAGCTTCGTGTCGCCAGCAGTGGAGTCGCCGGTCTTGGCATCACCGGACTTGGTGTCGCCGGTGGGGTTGGGTGGGATGCCTTTCGAATCGGCGGTCGTGCGATCGCCGGGGAGGCCTGCGTTGGCGCGCGGGCCGGGCGGGTTGCCGTGTCGATCGTCGGCGCTCGCGGTGGGGTTACCTGGAGGGCCCGAGGAGCGCGTGACGGCGTAGATGCCGCCGCCGATCGCCGCCGCGGCGACAAACGCGATCGCAGCGATCAGGCCTGTGCGACGGCGGGCTGGAGGCTCGCCGCGAAGCGAGGGGATGTCGACGGTCGGTGCAGCGGCGATGATGGGTGGCGTGGAGGCGCTGCCGACGCCCGGAGCGCGCGGTCCATGCGCCGTGCCCGAGGCGAGCGCGGCTGCGGTGCCCGCGCGTGCGCCCGCGGTGCCCGAGGCGAGTGAGCCCGCGCTGAGAGGGGAGGCGCCGGGGATCGCGGCGCCCGGGGCCGCGGTGGCGAGGAGCGGATTGACCGGTGACTCGCCGTGGTCGCCCGAGCCCATCGTTTGTGCGAAGGCGTCGCCGCTGGGGACGCGGCGGCCGGTGCTCGGTGCGTCGGCGGCGGGCGCGACGCCGGGGCCCGCCGCGCTGCGGTTGAGCGTGAGCGGCTGGCCGGTGACGGCCTCGACGAAGCCTGCGACGGTGGGGAAGCGCTCATCGGAGGGCTTGGCCATGGCCTGCGCGACGGCGCTGGTGATCGCCGGCGGCAGTGTGGGCACCTGCTGTGCGAGCGATGCGGGTTGTTCGTAGACGACCTTGAACACGACCTCGGGAATCGATGCACCCGAGAACGCCGGCCGGCCGGTGAACATCTCGTAGACGATTGCGCCCAGGGCGAACACGTCCGTGCGCTCGTCGACGTTCGCGTGCTGGCCGGTGGCCTGCTCGGGCGCCATGTACTGCGGCGTGCCGAGGAGCGCGGCTTCCTGGGTCTTCACCGTCTGCGAGCCGCGGATCTTGGAGATGCCGAAGTCGAGGACCTTGGCGACGTCGACCGCACGGTTATCG
>DATIPJ010000952.1:0-3981 GCA_035472155.1 Kofleriaceae bacterium | reverse complement strand
GGCCGAGGCCGACCTTGAGCAGCCCCGCCTCGATCACCGGCCGCCACGCCGAGGCCCAGTAGGCGTCGTCGCTGACCGGCGCGTAGCCCGGCTTGCTGATCAGCCCGGCCTCGAGCGCACGGCTCACCGCCCCGGCGATCTCCTCGGGCCGGCCCTTCCCCGCGGCGAGCGCGTCGTTGGCCCCGATGCCGAGCGTGCGCAGCGCGGTCGAGCGCGCACTGGCATCGAAGCCGGCCGGCGGAGCGAGGCGCTCGCCGCCGATCTCCTTGACGTACTTGTTGTTCCAGTACGGGACCTGCACGTGGGTGTGCGTCTTGTGGCCCGGACCGGCCCACTCCTGACCGTGCGCGGCGTTCACGTCGGGCACGGGCACCTCGACGTCGATGTTCTGGTAGCTCTGCAACAGGTTGTTGATCACCTGGCCGCGCGGATCGAGGCCGCCGCTCTGCTGCCCGAGGATCTGTGCGCCGTTCTGCGTGCCGCTCTGGGCGCCGGTGTACGCACCGGTGCTCTGCGACGCGCTCGGGTCCTGCTTGCGCTGGATCGCGCCGCGCGACGCCGCATCCGGCAGCTGCTCGGTCAGCGTGCGCTTGCCCGGCACACCGCCGGCGACTCCGCCCTGCCCACTCCCTGCTTGCGATTCACGATCACGGCGCTCGAGCTCCATCGTGAGAAGGGACGCGTGAAGGCGCCGAGAAACCCTTCAGCGCGACATCGATCACGCTGCCGGCACGCTGCCGGCACGCTACCGGCACGCTGCCGGCACGCTGCCGGCGTCAGCGCACCAGCAGCGGACGCAGCGTGCGCTCGGCGATCTCGAGCCCGATCTGGACCTTGTCCTCGGCGCCGCCCCACACCGGATCCTCGTGCTCGACCGAGAGCACGCCGTCGAACCCGCCCTCGTAGAGCGTATCGACCAGGCGCACCCAGTCGACCTGGCCCAGGCCCGGCACGCGATAGCGCCACCAGCCGACGTCCCACGGGTTGTCGCGCTCGAGCGACTTGCCGTACACGCCCCAGCGGTTGCGCCGCTCGGGGAACAGCTGGATGTCCTTGGCCTGGGCGTGCACGACCTTGTCGACGTACGGCCGCAGGGCCGCCACCGGGTCGATGCCGATCCACAGCAGGTGCGAGGGATCGAAGTTGAGGTACAGGCCCTGGGCGAACATCCATTCCCAGAGCTCGGGGCAGTAGGCCAGGTTGCCGGGATACCCGTCGGGGTGCCAGCCCTCCATCACGCAGTTCTCGATCACGATCTTCACGCCGCGCTCGCCCGCGTGGTCGACGAACGGCTTGAACACCTGCTCGGCCTCGGCGAGGTTCTCCTTGACGCTGCGCTGCGGGTTGCGCCCGACGAAGGTGCCCACCGTCGGCGCGCCGATCGCGGCGGCGGCATCGATACACTTGTGGAGGTGGGCGTGCATGGCCGCGCGCGCGCCGAGATCCGGATCGAGCGGGTTGTCCATGAACGCCACCGACGAGATCTCGAGGCCGCGCCGGCCAACGAGCGCGCGTACCTCGTCGGGCTTCAGCGCGTCGACGTCGAGGTGCGTGGCGGTGAACGGCCGGTTTCCCAGGCGCGGCCACGCGGCGACCTCGAGCGCGCGATAGCCGTGAGCGGCCGCCCAGTCGGCGAGCTGCGCCAGCGACCAGCGCGGCAGGCAGGCGGTGACGAATCCGAGCTTCATCGCGGTACTTCCTCCCAGGCCCGGCTGCGCGACGAGGCGAGCACCGCCTCGGTGATGCGCGCGGCCCGGAGCCCGTCGTCGAACGTCGGCAGCCCGTCGGGCGAGGTGCCCGCGCGGATCGCTGCGTAGGTGTCGGCCACGAACGCGTTGAACGCGTCGCCGTAGCCCTGGGCGTGGCCGGCCGGCAGCGTGGCGTAGCGCGCCGCCGCCGGAGACAGCCGCGCCGGATCGCGCAGCACGATCTCGTGGCGCTCGCGCGAGCCGACCCACAGCTGCTCGGGCGACTCCTGATCGAACGCGATCGACTCGCGCGCGCCGTCGATCTCGAACCACAGCCGGTTCTTGCGGCCCGGCGAGACCTGGCTGATGACGAGCGTGCCGGCCGCACCGCCGTCGGTCTCGAACATCATCGTGACGGCGTCTTCGCCCGCGACGAGCACGCGCTGGCGCTCGCCGGCCGCGCGCTGGAACGCGCTGCTCCGGCCCGCCATGCGCTCGGTGACCGCCGTGATCGCGCGCGCCGACAGCCGCACGATGCGGTGCCCGGTGACGAACTCGACGAGGTCGCACCAGTGCGAGCCGATGTCGGCGAACGCGCGCGACGGCCCGCCGAGCGCTGGATCGACGCGCCAGTTGTAGTCGTCGGGCGAGGCGAGCCAGTCCTGCAGGTACGTCCCGTGGATCAGGCGGATCGCACCCGAGGTGCCGGCGGCGATCCGCGCCCGCGCCTCGCGCACCACGGGATGGAAGCGATAGACGAAGGGCACGGCAGCCACCACGCCCGCGCGCGCCGCGAGATCGACCAGCTGCGCGGCGGAAGCTGCCGAGGTCGCGAGCGGCTTCTCGCACACCACGTGCTTGCCGGCCTCGATCGCCCGGCGCGCGAGGTCGGCGTGGAGATGGTTGGGCGTGCAGATGTGGACGACATCGACGTCCGGGTCGCTCGCGAGCGCCTCGGAGCTCTCGAACACGCGGGCGACATCGAGGGCCGCCGCGGCGTCGGCCGCTCGGCTCGGGTCGCTGCCCGAGATGCCGACGATCGCGGCCCCGGCCAGCCGTGCGGCGCGGACATGCACGGGCCCGATGAAGCCAGTGCCGGCGACCGCGGCGCGCAACCGATCCGCCATTGCGAACCGGAACATACGCTCACAAACCTCCAATAGCCAGGATGTTTGTTCGCTGCCGTGCCGCGTCAATCAGCAGCAAGCAAACAAAGGTATGGACTTCGGTCACTCATCGAACAAAGATGCCCGAGTATGCGAGCTCCCGGGCTGGGCTTACTCCCGAGCGATGATCCGGCGTCCAAGGCGCCGTTCTCGGCCGGCCACATCTTTCAGATGATCCGGGCGCGCCCGACCTCGCGCGCCGACATCGCCCGCGCGACCGGCCTCGCGCGCTCCACGGTCTCGCAGCGGATCGGCGCGTTGCTCTCGCTCGGGCTCGTGGTCGAGGAGAGCGACACGCGATCGACCGGTGGCCGGCCGGCCACGCGGCTGCGGCTCAACAAGGCAGGCGGCGTGGTGCTCGCCGCCGACCTCGGCGCAAACCACGATCGACTCGCGGTGTTCGACCTCGCGGGCCAGGGGATCGCCGAGCACACGGCGCAGCGCTCGATCGCGCAGGGCCCCGAGGTGATCCTGGGCTGGGTGCGCGACAACTTCCTCGCACAGCTCGCGCAGCTCGGGCTGGGCGTCGATCGCGTGGTCGGCATCGGCATCGGGGTGCCCGGGCCGGTCGAGTTCGCCGCCGGGCGCGCGGTCAAGCCGCCGATCATGCCGGGCTGGCACGGCGTCTCGATCGCCGATCACTTCGCCGCGGCGTTCCCGGGGGTCGATGTCCTCGTCGACAACGACGTCAACATCATGGCGGTCGGCGAGCACCGCACGGTGTGGAGCGGCGTGTCCGACATGATCTACGTCAAGGTGGCGACCGGGATCGGCGCGGGCATCATCTCGAGCGGCCGGCTCCAGCGCGGCGCGCAGGGCGCGGCCGGCGACATCGGACACATCCGCGCGAGCGAGTGCCTCGACGAGATCTGCGCGTGCGGCAACGCGGGCTGCATCGAGGCGGTCGCCAGCGGCTCGGCGCTCGCGCGGCGGCTGCGCGCGCTCGGCCTCGACCCCGAGGGGGCGCTCGACGTGGTCGCGCTGGTCCACAACGGCAACCCCGACGCGGTTCGCCTGGTGCGCGAGGCTGGCCGGCTGCTCGGCGAGGTGCTGGCCCACGCGGTGACGTTGCTCAACCCGTCGGTGGTGGTGATCGGTGGCGAGCTGGCGCACGCCAAGCAGCAGCT
>DATIPJ010000951.1:0-12589 GCA_035472155.1 Kofleriaceae bacterium | reverse complement strand
GGCCCCAGCGTCCGGCCGAACACGTTCAGCGATACGAACGAGACCTTGTCGGCCATCCCCACGGCGTCGAGCTGCGAGATCAGCGAGCCGATCGCAGCCACGCCCGACACGGTCTGCTTGGCCTCGTTGGCCAGCGCCGCGTCGGTGTGGTTGTCGCCGCCGAACGGGATGTGGATCGCGATCACGGGCGTCACGTTCATCTGGATCAGCGCGATCGCCGCGGTGATCTGCGACGTGATGCTGTTGTCCTTGATCGCGGTCAGCGAGTTGAGCAGGTCCTGGCGGATGTTGCGCACCTGGTCCTGCGACGCGATCAGCGAGTCGAGGTACGCCTTCTGCGCCGGGCTCGCGCTGCCGCGGTAGAGGTCGTCGAGCTGCGACAGCGTCTGATCGCGCATCGCCTTGAGGTTCGACAGCGGCCCGGCCGGGCTGGTCAGCGTGGCCTTGAGCGCGAGCGGCGGGATGATCGGCAGCGCCTGACCGGCGTAGCTCAGGCCCTCGCTCGGCGACGATGCGCCCAGCGTGATCGGCTGCGCCTGCACCGTGCCCAGGCACGGCGCGAGCTGCTTGGCGAGCAGCGACGGCAGCATCTCGCCGGCGTACGTCATGCCCATGAGCTTCAGCACGTCGGGCTCCTTGGGGTGCACCGGCGTGTTGGTCATGATGTGCCAGAACGTCGCCCGGTCGAGCACGCTCTGCGGCAGCGCCGCCCACGGCGCGGCGGCCTTGGTGGCCAGCCCGCCGAGGGTGAGCTGGGTCGGCGCCATCAGCGGATCCGCGCTGTGCGTGATGTTGGGGTCGTCGTAGGTGCCGGGGACATTGGCATTGATCGGATCGCCGTTGCCCGAGGTGTTCATGATGATGAACTGCGCCTTGCCCGGGTTGGCGCAGGTGGCGCCGTCGGCGAACGCGCGGCGGCCCTTGAGCAAGATCCCGGCGGGGATGCCGGTGGCGAGCGCCCGGAGCCCGACGTAGCCGGCCCCGAACAGTGCAGACATCAGCGCTTTGCGACGCGAGATATTCATGGAGCTCTCCTTACATCCCGATGCCGATGAACGACGGGGACAGGCATGCGGCGACGAACGTCGAGCGGAGGGAGTCCTTCGCGGTCGCGCCTGACGCAACGGCTCCCTGGAAGTGCGAGGTGAGGATCTGGCTGGCCTGCGCCGCCCGCGGGTCCGACGGCGGCATCGCGAGCAAGAGCGCCACGAAGTCGGCGACCGCAGTCTCGGGTTGCGTGCTCGACCACTTCTTGGCGTTCGGCTGCGCGGCGTTGGGCGCGGCGTCGATCACCAGCGCCGCGACTGCCGCGCACACATTCTCGAGGCCGGACCGGTAGAACAAGGTCGGCTGGTTCGGCAGGACGGGGATGGTCGCGCCGCGGCCGTAGCCGTCCGACGGCATGCCGCTCACGATCTGCGCGATCGCGTTGCTGGTTCGCCCGGTGACCGTGGCGTCGAGCTGGCAGATGTCGGTGAACCCGAGCCGGGTGTTGAGCGCCGAGCACAGGTGGTCGCGGCGGCTCACCGCGACGACGTTGCCGTTGGTGGTCCCGGTCGCGGTCTTGGCGGCGTTGGTCGTGATCGGCGACGCCATCAGCTCGCGGACCAGCGAGCTCCACGACATGCCCGACTCGGTGAACTTGTCGAGCACGCGCTGGAGCTCGGGATCGACCGGGTTACATGGCGCCGAGTTCGCGTAGTAGCAGAGCTTCTGCGCCCAGGCCTGCGGCACCAGCGGGTGCGTGACGAGCAACTGGGCGAAGTCGTCGATCGTCTTCATCGGCGCGATCACGTTCTGGAACGCGAACAGCCCGGGCTGCTTGACCAGCGCCTGGTCGTTCTGCGGGTAGTAGAACCACGAGTACGTGCTCGAGAAGATCGAGCGCGTGGGGTCGAGCTGCTGGTGGCAGCCGAAGCACGGCGTATCGGGCGCCGCGTGCTCGGCGTCGAGCCCGGGCGTGGTCGCCGGCGCGGTCGTGTCCTGACCGTCGACCGCGGTGCCGGTCGCGACGATCAGCGCCTGGTTGACGGTGACGCGCATCTGGTTGCTCGAGTTGGTCGGCCAGTTCGCGAAGAACGCCGGCGTCGAGAAGAACCCGGGGCGCGGGATCGAGAGCACCAGCTCGCTCGACGAACGCAGGAGCGGCAGATCGAAGAACCGCGTGTGCGCCTCGCCGGTGGCGGGCCGCCGGACCGTCACCATCCGCCAGTCGGTGAAGTCGGTGTCGACGACCTGCTGGCTCATCACCGAGCCCTGGCGGTTGTTGCAGTTCCCCGACGGGCCGGTGTGGTTCGGAATCTCGCCGTAGAGCAGCGCGTGGATCGCCTGCGAATTGACGTTGAACGAGATCGGGTCGAGGTTGTTGCAGGTCGGGTCGTTGGTGTAGGTCAGCGTCGCGACGTCGGGGCTGTACCAGTGCAGGTAGTTGGCGTTCGTCGGATCGAGCGTGTCGGCGATCGGGATCGGGCCCTGCGCCGTGCCCATGACCACCTTGAGCCCGGTGTTGGCCTTCGCGAACGTGTCATTGACGCCCGCGTTGTCGTTGACGAGCCGCGTGTCGAGGAACGCGTAGAGCTCCATCAGCGCCGGCGTCATCATCAGGCGCTTCGTGGTGAACGCGTCGGTGAGCGGCCGCCCCTCGGCGGTCAGCTGCAGCACGGTGCGCGCAAAGCTCTCGCGCACGTTCTGCAGCAGCAAGGGGATGGCGCGGCCGACGCCGAGGCCTTGCGGCGGCACGATGTCGACGAAATCGGCCGCGGCGATCTGGGTCTGCTGGAACGCCAGCTCGAAGAACACCATCATCTTCTGCTGGTATTCGGGGAGCTTCATCCAGTCATCGATCAGCGCGGGGAGCGTCGATGGATCGGCGGTCACCTGGGCCAGCTCGGCATCGCTGGGTGGCAGACCGACGAGGATGTTCTTGACCTTGGCGACGTACACGGCCGGCGGATCGGGGACGAAGGGCTTTTCGCCCCCGCCGTCGTCGTCGTCGCCGCCTCCCCCGCCGCCGGATGTGTCGGTGCCGCACGCAGGTGCAGCGACCAGCAGCGCCAGGATGGCCGCGCTGATCGCCGAGCGTGTTGCGGATGAGCTCCTGTGCATGCCGCTTCTTCGAGCAAGCGGCCTGCCACGGTTCAACTATCGTGAATCACGAACAAAAGGTGGCAGTCTGCCCCGCATTCGCGGCCATTTGTCGGGCGCACCCCACAGCAGCTGCGGGGTAATCCCGACATGGTGCCGAGGTGCCGCGATGTACGCGCGGACGCCGAAAATGGCCACGGGGCGGCGTCGATTTGGCAGCGACGCCGCCCCTCGAAGGTAGACCGGTTGTTCGGAACGTACTCGCGTTCGATCGATCTGGCGGCTGCGCTCCGGCGAATAGCGATCTTCGTCAGCAGCGTAATGCCACCTGGTCTCCACGGACATTGCTATTTACAGTGATGTGGAAATCCTCCTTGGTTCTGCCGAACGGATTCGGACGCCATGCCAGGGCGCGCTTCACGCACAGTCAGCTGTTCGGACGTTTCACTTCACCGGATCAAGTAGCTCGATCGATCTCCCTCGACGTCGGGCTCGACGTATGGCTCCGTTGCGCGATGGCGCCCTCGCGAGCCTGGCCGATCGCATCGGCGCACCATCAGACTAGGGATCTACACCCGGGAGCGACGAGCTGCAATTCTAAAAATGATAGTACGACAATGATTTGCATTACGCATGAACAGCTGTGCGAGCATTTTGCGGCAGGGCTGAGCCCACCCGGCGCGGCCTGCGAGATGTCCCGACCGGGCGCTCCCGTTCGGTGGGCCGGCTGACGCGATCGCCGGCGCTGTGCGCGGGAGCGACAGGCGCCGCGCGCGCAGCGCTGCGCGTTGATTCCACTGCCACGGGAAAGCGTTCCGGCCTCGCGCTAACATCGTGAGTGAGCGAGGGCGCGGGCATGAGCAGCAGCAGTAACGGCGACACCACGGCGCAGACGAGCGATGTCCCTCGACGGCGCTCGCTGCTCGCCCCCGTCGACGACAGCCAGCCCGACCGCGCGGCGCTGCTCGAGGCCGAGCGGATGGCGATCGCCGACGCGGAGCGCCCGGGCTCGTGGTTCGGCGAAGACGGCGCCGACGGCCGGATGCTGACCCAGGAAGCGACCGACATGCTCATCCGCGACGAGCTGTGGCGCGAGGTCGCCCCGACAACGCCGCCGGCCGAGCGCGAGGAGCTGCTCGGCATCCTCGGTGTGCCGCAGGTCGTCCTCCTGCCCTCGCCGCTTCAGCCCACCGTGTTCGATCAGGCCGACGATTCCCTGGTTCACCCGGGCAGTGCCCTCGATCCCGATCTCACCGATCGCTTCCACGTGGCCAACGTGCAGCGCGGCGGCATCGACTCCGATCCGCTGGTCCGCCTGCTCGCGTTTCGCGCGTGGGGCCACCGCGACCGCCGCTGGTTCGAGGACCGCGGCGTCCGACAGGGCGAGCCGGTCAGCGACCCCAACTTCTGGCACGAGCCCGATGCCTCACCGGTGATCACCCTCGCGCGGCCGGGCGAGCTCGTCCTGGGCAACGCGAAGCACAACGCGCGCCCTGGCCAGGAGCTCCAGATCACGTCGCTCGCCCGCCATCGCGAGCACCGCGGCCGCTACAACCGCCAGTCGTTCCTCGTCGGCGATCGCCCGCGCATCGAGCGCCCCCTCGCCAGGCCGCCGGGCCCTCCCTCGCCGTTCGAGGCCCTGATGTGCGAGGTCTTCGGCTTCGATCACCTCTCGCGCGAGTACTCGCACACCAAGCGCTGGACGCTGCTCGTCGCCGAGCGCGACGGCTACCGCACGGCCACCCGCGTGTCCGACGCGCGGCTCGCCCGCGCCCCCGATGCGCTCCGCCACCACGCGTGCCGCACGCTCGCGATCGAGCTGCGGCGCCTCGGCGCCACCAACATCCGGCTGGGCGATCCATTCGACGCCCTCGCGCGCCGCCTGGGCGTGCCCCCGATCGTCCCGCCGATCGTCGAGCAATCCGACCCCGCCGTCGCCGCCACCCTCTTCATCGACTATCACGACCTGATCGAGACGGGCCTCGCGCGCAGCACCCCGAGCGACGTCGCCCACGCCCTCGCGGTCACCGCCCCCATGCCCCACGACGACGCGCTGCAGCTCATCGCCATGGCCACGATCGCCAAGTCGCGCGTCGACGAGGAGATCCTGCGCTCGCGCCCGCACGAATGGTCCGACGCCGACGTCACGGTCGAAGTCTCGCCCTGAAACCAGGCGCCACCTGCCGCACGCGGGGTGCTGCGCGGCGAGGTGATCCCAACAGGACTCGAACCTGTGACCTACGCTTTAGGAAAGCGCCGCTCTGATCCAGCTGAGCTATGGGACCGAAACGCGACGAATCTGCCCGACGACGCCGCGTTGCGCAAGTGTAGGACTGAGAATGGGTCGGAGATGGCAGGGAACCCGTGGAAAACCCCGGGCGGGCCGTCGACTGATCTACAGTGGGCGGATGTCCGAACACACCGTTGGTGGGCGGTATGCGATCGACGGTCGGCTGGGTGAAGGAGGGATGGGCCAGGTCTATCGCGCACGCCATCTGCAGCTCGGGAAGGCGTTCGCGCTGAAGGTCATCTCGCCCACGTTCGCGCTCGACGGTGCGGCGCGGGCGCGCTTCAACGAGGAGGCCAAGCTCGCCAGCGAGATCTCGCATCCCAACATCGTGTCGGTGGTGGATTTTGGCGAGGATGCGCAGCTCGGCGTGTACATGGTGATGGAGCTGGTGGAGGGCGAGCCGCTGATCAACGAGGGAGCGGCGCCGATGTCGGTGGTGCGCGCGGTGGATGTGCTGATGCAGATCGCCGATGCGCTCGAGCACATCCATCGTCGCGGCATCGTGCACGGCGATGTGAAGGCCGACAACATCATGCTGACGGTCGAGAATGATGGCGCGCGCCGGCGCCGGCTGGCGAGGCTGCTCGACTTCGGGCTGGCGCGGCGGCCCGGCGGCGAGCACGACGAGTCGCTCAACGGCAGCCCGCACTATCTGGCGCCCGAGCGGGCTGCGGGGGGTCCGCCCAGCGTGGCGGCGGATATCTATGCGCTCGGTGTGCTCGGGTACCTGATGCTGACCGGGACGCTGCCGTTCGACGGCGCGGTGGTCGAGATCCTGATGGCGCACATCCACCAGGAGGTCGAGCCGCCGTCGAAGCGGCGCGGCGAGCCGATCGATCCGGTGGTCGAGCAGCTGATCGTGCGCGCGCTCGCCAAGGATCCGGCGAAGCGGCCGGAGTCGGCGGGTGCGCTGCGCGCCGAGCTGCATGCGGCGATGGACACGCTCGAGCTCGGGCGGCGGCGGCTGGTGAGCGGCCCGATCCCGCCGGAGGGCCGCCGCGACCACGCGCTGCTCGCGGCGTTCGAGCGCTCGCGCGTCGCGCAGGCGCTGCTGTCGCTCGACGGAGACATCCGGTTCGCCAACCGCGGGTTCGCGCGGCTGCTCGGCATCGAGACCGGCGCCGAGGGGCTCAATGTCAGCCAGACCACGCTCGCGACGGTGGTGCCGGGCTTCGTGCGCGCGATGCGCGCGGCGTACCAGAGCGGCCGGCCGTGCGAGCGCCGCGCGCGCGTGTTCCGCGGAAGCGACGCGCCCGCGCTCGAGCTCACGCTGTGGTTCTCGCCGCTCGGCATGCCCGGGCTCGAGGTGCACCTGCTGATCCGGGTCGAGGAAGCGGACCCGCGCCGCCAGGACGCCTGAGGCAGGCGAGTCCGCGAGCCGCCGACTCCGTACCAGGCGAGCCCGGCGTTCGTCGCCGCGGCGAGCCGATCGTAGCGTCAGGGCTTGTCGCTCAGGTGGCCGAGGCAATCGAGCAGCGGCGCGCAGCGCGTCTCCGAGCGGAAGCAGACCTCCAGCACGCGGACCTGGCGCGACGAGTACGAGGCGCCCTTGCAGGCCTCGAGGAACTTCTCGGTGTTCTTGCGCTGGACCTCGGGCGCGATGTCGCGGTCGAGCTGGGCGTGCGTGATCTTGCCGGCGGCGAGGTCGGCGCGGGCATCCTCGACGGCGCACGCGGTGAGCTTGGGGCCGAGCTGCTCGCACGCGGTGTCGCGGCGCTGCGCGATCGCGGTGGGCGGAGCCGAGGGCGTGGCCGCCGCCCCGCCGCAGCCCGCCGAGGCTCCGGGCGGCTCGGGCGCCGGGTCAGCGTCGGTCTTGCGCTGCGAGCCCCCGCAGGCCGCGCCGGCGAGGCACGCGGCCCAGACGGCGTGGGCCGCGCACGCGAGCGCGAGCCCGCTAGTGCGTGAGCTTGTCACCCTCGGTCCCCTCGTCGTCGATCGGCGCGAGGCAGCGGGCCTCGAGGTCGGCCACCGTGGTCGCGGTGCCGAGGCAGGCCGCGACCTTGTCGGGCGCCTGGGCGCAATCGGTCATCACCATGGCGGTGTTGTCGGCGACCGCCTCTTCGACGCGGGCCGGCTCCTTGGTCCTCGCCTCGGCGCGATACAGCTCCGCGACCCGGCCGCGCATCGCCGCGCACGGCCCGCCCGCCTCGCCGCTGCCGGATGCGCTGCCTCCGGTCGTGGCCGGCGGCGGTCGACTCCCACAGGCGCCCGCGATGAACAGCGCGACGGCGAGCAGCCGCTTCATCGCGGCTAACCCTCCACCACGCGAAAGCCTTCGATCGCCCAGGGCGGCTGCGCGATCCGCCCGCGGTCGGTGAGATCGAGGTGCATCGGCGTGATGCTGTTGAGGCCGCGCGAGATCGCGACGCAATCGCTGCCCTCGACGTTGTCGTGACCGGCCGGGCCGCCGCCGACCCAGTAGTACGGACGGCCGCGCGGGTCTTTGCGCTCGGAGACATCGTCGGTGTACAGCCGGCGGCCGAGCACGGTCCACTGATAGCCGTCGTCGCCGGTGCCCGGCATGTTGACGTTGAGCACCGTGCCGGCCGGCATCGGCTCGGCGACCGCAGCGCGCACGACCGCTGCCGCGAACCGGATCGCATGGTCCGGATCCTTGGCGCGCGGCGCGAGCGAGCACGCGATGCCGGCCGCACCGCGCAGCGCGCCCTCGACGGCGGCGGCGACGGTGCCCGAGTAGAACACGTCGCTCCCGAGGTTGTAGCCGTCGTTGACCCCGGACACCACGACGGCCGGTGGCCGGTCGCACAGCTTCAGGATGGCCAGGTAGACGCAGTCGACCGGCGTCCCCGACAGCGCGTAGCGCCGCGGTCCGACCTCGGTCAGCCGCAGTGGCTTGTGCAGCGTGATCGCATGCGAGGCGGCCGAGCGCTGCCGCTCGGGAGCGACCACCAGGACGTCGGCGAACGGCTCGATCAGCGCGACCAGCGCCGTGAGGTGCGGGGCCTCGACGCCGTCGTCGTTGCTGCAAAGGACCAGGGGCCGCATCATGAAAGGTGGCCGATCGCTGGGGGCGATCGGCCATTCTCGTCGAGGCGACAGGATTTGAACCTGCGACCCCCAGACCCCCAGTCTGGTGCGCTACCAGGCTGCGCTACGCCTCGTCGAGTGGAAAGTGGAACGAGGCAGAAGGTCTATCCGATCCGCCCCACCCCGTCAACCACCGGGCTGTCGGGCTTGGCCCGGCGTCGGGCCGGTCAGACAGGCGGCAAGCCGTTCAAGATGTTCTTGAGCACCTGGCTCGGCTTGAACGTCAGCACGCGGCGCGCGGGGATCAGGATCGGCACGGCGCGCTGCGGATCGCGGCCCATGCGATCCTTCTTGTCGCGCACGACGAAGTTGCCGAAGCCGGAGATCTTGATCTTCTCGCCGCGCTCGAGCGTCTCCTTCACGACGTTGAACACGGTCTCGACGATCTCCGCCGCTTCCTTCTTCGAGAACCCACCGACCTTTTCATAGACCGCCTCGATGATGTCGGCCTTGGTCATTCGCGCCATGACTCGGACGCTATCACACGCGTGGGCAGCGCCGTGAATAACGTCCTGGAATTGCTACGATACCCAGAAGTCGAATGGACGACTGGGCTAACGGGCGAAGCGTCGTGCGCGATCCCGCGTATTTCGGCGAGTTTCTCGTGTGACGAACGCTGGCTGTTCTCGGTGAGCTTCCGTCGCGATGCGCGCGCGATCACACGAAGTGGTCGACAATCGATGATTCGGTGGCCTGCGATGCAGTGGATGCACCGAGGGAGCGCACTGAATCGCGCTGCTCGTCGGGTTCTGCGTGACCGCGCTATTCGACGAGGTAATACTGCCAACCTATGGTGGACGACCTTCTGTGTGGCCGCGTCACCTCGTTCCGCCGCGAACAAGGCTTTGGCGTGATCACCCTCGACGACGGGCGCGACGTGAAGTTCGACGCGTCCAACTGCACGATGATCCCCGAAGAAGGCGCCGCCGTGCGCCTGCGCGTGGGGCCTGCGAAGTGGGGAGGCGGTGAGAAGGCGCTGCACGTCGAGCCGCGCGGCTCGTCGACGCTCGCCGTGCCGCACGCGGTGCTCACGCTCGACGAACAGGTGGCTGCGCTCCAGCGCGAGCACCTGGTCAGCGCGCTGAGCGAGCGCCTGGCGGCGGAGCTGATCGCGAGCCAGTTCGCGGGTCGCACCGCGGACGCCACGCTGATCCGCGTGCTCGACGCGTACTACGCGCGCGACCCGGTGCGCGCGCGCAGCGACGGCTACCTGCGCTCGGAGCGGCCGTACCGTCGCGCGTCGGGCGACTTCCTCGCGCGCATCGCCGCGCTGCTGCCGGCGGTGGCGCTGCCGCGCGAGCTGTCGTGGACCCCCGCGCAGGCGGCGCCGAACGGGGACGCGCGGACCGGGCGCGCGGTGCTCGGCACACTGCATGCCGAGATGCCCGATGGCCGCGAGCGCCACCTCGAGGTCGAGTCGCTCGACGATATCGTGCGCATGGTGAATGGCTCGCTGCGCGCGGCGCACGACGACCGCCGGATCCACGCGCTCGAGACCGACGGCGACTGGCACGCGTACCTGCTGCTCGACGCCGAGCGCACGCGGCGGCTGACCCACGTGCTGCCGTTCGCCTCCTGGCCGCCCAGCACGGACTGACGCGCGCGGACGCGACGGACGCTCAGCGGCGCTGTGCTGGCAAGCGCTCGACGAGCCGGCGCACGATCGCCTCGTGGGCCTGGTCGACCTCGGCGTCGGTCAGCGTGCGCTCGGCGGAGCGATACTCGATCGACCACAGCATGCTCTTCATGCCATCGCCGAGCTTGGCGTCGCGGTAGTCCTCGAGCACGCGCACGCGCTGGACCAGCGGCTCGGCCACCTCACCGATGACCTCGGCGATCCGGGCCGCGGGGATGTCGGCCGCGAGCAACAGCGAGACGTCGCGCGTCGAGCCCGGGAACCGCGGGATGGCCTGCATCTGCGCCGGCGCGGCGAGCGGCAGCCGCGCGAGCTCGAGGTCGAAGGCGAACACCGCGCCGTCGATGCCGAGCCGCTTGCGCACGTCGGGGTGGACCTCGCCGAACCAGCCGATCACGATATCGCCGTGCGCGATCTCACCGGCGACGCCCGGGTGCAGGTAGGCGACGCTGCGGGTGGCGCGCACGCGCAGCGGAATGGGGCCGGCGACCGCGCGGATCGCGACCAGCGCGAGCGCCTTGGCGTCGAACGCGTCCCACGGCGTGCCCGGTCCGAGCTGGCCCGGACGCCGCCCGGCGAGCACCGCCGCGGCCCAGGTCGGCTCGTCGGCGAGCTCGTGCATCGGGCGCTCCGTCATGCCCTCACCGCGGCGCAGGAACACGCTGCCAACCTCGAACAGGTTGACGTCGGGGCGGCCGAAGCTCTGGTTGCGCGCCACCGCGGCGAGCAGGTTGGGCAACAGCGACGTGCGCATGACCGCCTGGTCGGTGCTCATCGGGTTGCGCAGCGCGATCGGTTGGGTGCGGCGGTCGCTCGCCGCGATGCCGAGCGCCAGGCAGCGCGCGGCCGATTGAAAGCCGTACGTGATCGCCTCGCTGCCGCCGGCGGCGGCCAGCGCCGCGCGCGCGAGGTCGCCGCGGTCGCCCGGGCGGACGCCGGGAGGTTGGCGCAGCGTCGGGATCGTCGGCGCGACCTGCTCGTAGCCCACCACGCGCAGGATCTCCTCGATGACGTCGACCTCGCGGGTGACATCGGCGCGCCCCGACGGCGGCGTGGCCTCGAGGACGCTCGGGCTGTCGGCGCCGCCACCGGACACCGCAAACCCGAGGCGCTCGAGCGCATCGCGGCACGTCGCGCCGTCGAGCGCCACGCCGGTCAGCATCTGCACGCGCGGCAGCCGCACCGAGATGCTCGCGCTCTGCCGCGCGCCGGGGTAGACGTCGACGAAGTCACCGACGACCTTGCCGCCGCCGATGATGCACATCAGGCGCGCCGCGCGCGCCGAGGCCAGCGCCGCGAGCTCGGGGTCGACGCCGCGCTCGAAGCGATGGCCCGCCTCGGAGTGCAGCCCGAGCCGGCGCGCGGTGCGCCGGATCAGGAGCGCGCGGAACGACGCGGCCTCGAGCAGCACGCGCGCCGTCTTGTCGGTGACCTCGGTGTCGAGGCCGCCCATCACGCCGGCCAGGCCGATCGCGCGCGCGCCGTCGCGGATCACGAGGTCGCCCGGGACCAGCGTGCGCTCCACGCCGTCGAGCGTGGTGAACTTCTCGGCATCGCGCGCCGGCGAGATGCCGACCACACCGCTGGTCACGGTGTCGGCATCGAACGCGTGCAGCGGCTGCCCGAGCTCGAACATCACGTAGTTGGTGGCGTCGACCAGGTTCGAGATCGGGCGCACGCCGACCGCGCGCAGCCGCTGCGCGACCCGCATCGGCGAGGGCGCGATGCGCAGCCCCTCGATGGTGCGCGCCGTGTAGCGCGGGCACGACACGGGGTCGGCGATCGCGACCTTCACCGGCCGACCGCTCCCTGCCCCGCCCGACAGCTCACTCAGATCGACGCTGGGCAGGACGACCCGGCCGCGCAGCATGGCGACCAGCTCGCGCGCGACGCCGAGATGCCCGAGCACGTCGCCGCGATTGGCCGGCGCGTTGACCTCGAGCATCCAGTCGTCGACGCCCAGCGCGCGCTGCGCAGGCGACCCGAGCGCCGTGGTGTCCTCGGCGTCGAGCACGATGATGCCCGCGTGGTCGTCGCCCAGACCGAGCTCGTCCTCGGCGCACAGCATGCCGGGCGAGACCACGCCCTTGACCGGCTTGGCGGCGAGCGTGATCGTCCCGCCGCCTTCCTTCGGCAGCGTGGCGCCGACCTGCGCCCACAGGACCTTGCGGCCCGGCGCAGGCACGTTGTTCGCGCCGCACACCACGCGGGTCGCGGCGCCGCCGCGCTCGGTGATGACATCGACCAGCGTCAGCTTCTCGGCCTGGGGATGGGGCTGCTTGGCGACGACCTCGGCGACGACGACGCCGCTGAACCCCGCACCCAGGTTGGTCATGCCCTCGATCTCGAGCCCGCCGCGGGTGAGCGCACGCGCGCCCTCCTCGGCCGTCGGCTGCTGGTCGAGGTCGCACAGCTCGAGGAGCCAGCTCCACAGGACCTTCATCTAACAGACCCTTGTCACGCGCCGAAGGCGCGTCGGCAAGTGGGACTCTGAGCCGTCTGCGGCGAAGCCGCAGGGAGACGCGAAGCGG
>DATIPJ010000950.1:0-7740 GCA_035472155.1 Kofleriaceae bacterium | reverse complement strand
GCCCATCCACCTGCCGGCGCTGCGCGATCGCCCCGAGGACATCCTCACGATCGCCGACCTCTGCATCGCCCGCGCGGCGGAGCGGCTCGGCCGCAACGTCCAGGGCATCGACGCGAGCGCGCGGACGGCGCTGTCCGCGTACCACTGGCCGGGCAACGTGCGCGAGCTCTCGCACTTGATCGAGCGCTCGGTGCTCCTCGCCCGCAAGCCGGTCCTCTCGAGCACCGAGATCCCGCTGCCGAACAACGGCACGGTGCGCTTCGCGCGCGCCGCCGAGGAGTCGGGCCCGGTCGCGCTGCCCTCCATCAACAAGGAGCTCGGTGATTCCTCGCTCGACTTGCGCACGGCGCTCGAAACGCTGGAGCGTCAGTTGATCGATCGCGCGCTGCAGAAGGCCGGCGGCAACCGGACCGAAGCTGCGGCGCTGCTCGGGCTGAATCGGACGACGCTGGTCGAGAAGCTGCGCAAGTACGCGGCCTGATCGGTCGTCCCTTCGGTCCCCGTTCGCCCGCCTGACCCGCGGGCTTTCGGTTTTTCCACGGTGCTACCCGCGGCCGGGCAGCTGGATCACGAACATCGAGCCGCCATTGCCGGCGCGGTACTCGATCGAGCCGCCGTGGGCCTCGCAGGCCAGCCGGCAGAAGTAGAGGCCGAACCCGCGCTTTCCGTTGGCGCCCTTGGCGTACTTGGCGAACAGCGCCGAGCGCTGCGCGTCGGGAATGCTCGGACCGGTATTGAACACGACGAGCTCGCAGCTCGCGGAGTCGCGCTCGTCCCACCGGCGCGCCGAGATCCGGATCGTGCCGTTGGTGTTGCAGTAGCGCGAGGCGTTGCCGATGAGGTTGTGGAGCACGCGCTCGATCAGCGCGATGTCGAAGTGGCCGACCAGCGCCGGGTCGCACTCGATGTCGTAGGTGATCGTGCGGTTCGCCGCGACGGTGTGCACGCCGACGACATCCTGGATCACGGTGCGCACGGTGGCGGGCGCGGTCGCGGGCTTGACCGCGGCGTCCTCGAAGCGCGCGATGTCGACGAAGTTGGCGACCAGGCCCGACATCCGGCGCAGCGCGTTGACCGTGACCTTGAGCGCCTCGGTCTCGTCGTCGCCCAGCTGCACGACCTCCTGCAGGTAGGTCATGTTGCTGAGCGCGACGGCCAGGCCGTTGTTCAGATCGTGAGCGAGCATCGCGGCGGCCTCGGCGCCGTACGCGAGCAGGCGGTCGGTGCGCTCGGCCGCGAGCCGCGACTCGACGAACGCTTGCTGGGTGCGTGCGGCGGCGAGCATGCGCTGCTTGAGCTCGGCGAGCATCACCGGCTTGGACAGCACGTCGTCGGCGCCGGCCGCGAACGACGCGGTGCGGGTCTCCTCGTCGTCCATGCCGCTCAGCACCGCGACCCACAGCGCCGCACCGTGCAGCGCCTTGAGCTTCTTCACGACCTCGAGGCCCGGTGTGGGCATGCTGAAGTCGACGATCGCGAGGTCGGGCGGCGTGTGCTCGGCGATCACCAGCGCGGGCGCGCCATCGTCGGCGGTGAACACGTGGAAGCCAGCGCGCGACATCGCAGTGGCGATCACCCGGCGCACGCGCGGGTCATCGTCGACGATCAGGATGCGAACGCCGGAGGGCGCGTTCGCCGGTACCTCGATCTCGGGGATCTGCGCAGTGGCCACACCGCCCCGGGCTGCGACGTTCGTGCCACGCGATGACCGTGTGCGATCGCGAGGTTCCGCGGGTCACCCAGGCGGGTGCGTCAAGGGTGCCGACAACTCTACAACGTCAGCAAACGGCCGATACGTTCCGTCATGAGAGGAGCGGCGACCGCCAGAGTTGACAGACGGCGGCGAGCGAGCGACAACTTCCCAAGTCAGCAACGCCTCGCGGATCCGAGCGGCACGCCGGTTGCTGTGGGTCACGGCATGAGCGACGAACCTCCTCTGAAGCCCGCCGAAGGTGCAGCGCCGCCGCCCGCGGCAAAGACCAGCAAGGCGGTGCTCGGGCTCCTGGTGATGAACCTCGGCGCGAGCGGCTTCGCGGTCTTCAAGATGCTGACTGCGCACCCGGCCGAGGCCGCGGCGCCGTCCAAGCCGCACATCGTCGAGGTGTCGGCGACCGAGGTCAGCGGCCCGATCGCCGAGCTGCCGCCGTTCGTGGTGAACCTCGACGAGCCGGGGTCGTCGCGCTACCTGAAGGTGACCCTGCAGCTCGAGCTGTTCCCGGGCGCCGACCACGCGCTCGAGAAGAGCAAGCAGCTGATTCGCGATACGATCCTCAGCCATCTCTCGGGGCTGCACCTCAAGGACACGCTCGGCGCCGAGGCCAAGGAGCGGATCCGCGGCGACCTGATGGCCAAGCTCGCCAAGGTGATCGGCAACGACAAGGTCCGCCGGATGTTCTTCCAGGACTTCGTGGTGCAATGAGCACAGCGCCGACGCTCACGATCGGCCGCCCGGTGGGCGCCGGCCAGCCGCCGTTCATCATCGCCGAGCTGTCGGCGAATCACCTGGGCAACCTCGAGCGCGCGCTCGCGATCGTCGACGCCGCGGCCGATGCCGGCTGCGATGCCGTGAAGCTCCAGACCTTCACCCCGGCGGCGATGACACTCGAGTCGACGACGGGCGACTTCCACATCGCCGACGGGCCCTGGAAGGGCCGCTCGCTGTGGGATCTCTACGACGAGGCCCACACACCGTGGGACTGGCACCCGCAGCTGTTCGCGCGCGGCGCGGCGCGCGGCATGGTGGTGTTCTCATCGCCGTTCGACGAGCGCGCGGTCGAGCAGCTCGACCGGCTCGGCGCACCGGCGTTCAAGATCGCGTCGTTCGAGCTCATCGATCTCGATCTGATCGCGTGCGCGGCGCGCACCGGAAAGCCGCTGATCATGTCGACCGGCATGGCGTCGGACGCGGAGATCGCCGAGGCGATCGAGACCGCGCGCCGGCACGGCGACGGCGGCATCGCGCTCCTGCACTGCGTGTCGGGCTATCCGACGCCGATCGAGCAGACCAACCTGCGCAGGCTCGACGAGATCGCACGACATGGTGCGGTGGTGGGAATCTCGGATCACTCGCCCGGTGCGGTGGTCCCGATCGCGGCGGTCGCGCGCGGAGCTTCGATCGTCGAAAAGCACCTCACGCTGGCGCGCGCCGATGGCGGCCCCGATGCGGGATTCTCCCTCGAGCCGGCCGAGATGGCCGAGGTGGTCCGCGGTGCGCGCCTGGCGTTCAGCGCTCTCGGCGATGGCGGACCCGCGCGGCCCAAGGCCGAGGAAGGCTCGCGCAAGTTCCGCCGCTCGCTCTACGCAGTCGACAACATCGCGCCCGGCGAGGAGCTGACGCGCGGCAACGTCCGCTCGATCCGCCCCGGGTTCGGGCTTCCGCCGCGCGAGCTGCCGGCGGTGCTCGGCAAGCACGCCCGGGTCGCGATCGCGCGCGGCACCCCTCTGGCCTGGGAGCTGATCGGATGAATGCACTCGCGAAACGGATGGTCGAGCCCGTCACCCTGCGCCGCGCGGCCCAGGGCGATTGCGAGGCGGTGTGGAGCTGGAACTTCGCGCCGGACGTCCGGGCGCGCTCCAAGCGCGCGCTCGCGGTGTCGTTCGCGGAGCACGCGCGCTGGTACATGCGGCGGATCGCCGACGGCCACGATCCGATGTGGGTCATCGAGGAGCACGGCGATCCGGTCGGTGTGATCCGCCTCGACACCTCGGCCAGCGGGCTCACCCAGGTCTCGATCGCGCTCGCGGCGCAGGCCCGCGGGCGCGGCGTCGGGCGCGCGGCGATCGCGACGGCGTGCCGCCGCTGGGGCAAGCCGGTGATCGCCGAGATCTTCGCCGACAACCTCCCGAGCCGCGCATGCTTCGAGGCGTGCGGCTTCCGCTCGGTCGTCGAGGCCGACGGCCTGCTCACCTACTACTGGGATCCGGAGGCCTGATGGCGTCGGAGACCCCCCAGCTCGCGCTGTGGCGCTCGGATTTCGGGCGTGCGTACACCGATCGCAACGACCGCGAGCGGCCCGAGCGCGTCGAGTCGTGGCGGCGGCTGCTCGATGGCATCGCGCCGCGCAACGCGCTCGAGGTCGGCTGCAACGTCGGATGGAACCTGGTCTACCTCGAGCAGCTCGGGGTGACCGACCTGTACGGCATCGAGCCGCAGCCGGCCGCGGTCGCCGAGGCCCGCCGGCGTCGGCCGCAGTTCAACGTGCTGCACGGCACCGCGTTCGATCTGCCGTTTCGCGACGGGATGTTCGACCTGGTGTTCACCAGCGGCGTCCTGATCCACATCGCGCCCGATTCGCTCGGCCGTGCGCTCGACGAGATGCACCGCGTGACGCGGCGCTGGGTCGTCGCGATCGAGTACGACCACCCGACGGAGCAGGAGATCGAGTACCGCGGCCATCCCGGCGCGCTGTGGAAGCGCGATCACGGCGCCGCGTGGCGGAGCCGGCACCCGGACCTGCGCCCGGTGCGCCGCCTCGAGCTGTCGGCCGAGCACGGCTACGACGATTGCACCGCGCACCTGTTCGAGAGGACGCAGCGGTCATGAAGATGCGCACCGTCGCGATCATCCAGGCCCGCATGGGGTCGACCCGGCTACCCGGCAAGGTGCTCGCCGAGCTGGGCGGCGCGACGATGCTCGCCCAGGTCTTGCGCCGCGTGCGCGAAGCCGAGCGAGTCACCGAGGCCGTGATCGCGACGTCGACCGAGCCCGAGGACGACGCGGTGGTGCGCGAGGCCACCCGGCTGGGTGCGGGCGTGTACCGCGGCTCGGCGAGCGACGTGCTGTCGCGCTTCGCCGGCGCTGCGCGCGCCCGTCGCGCCGACGCGATCGTGCGGCTGACCGCCGACTGCCCGCTCCTCGACCCCGGCGTGATCGATCGCGTCGTCGCCGCGCTCGAGCCGGTGATCGACTACGCCTCCAACACGCACGACCGCCGGTTCCCGCGCGGGCTCGATGCCGAGGCGCTGCACCGCGACACGCTCGAGCGCATCGACCGGCTCGGCACGTCACCGGCGGCGCGCGAGCACGTCACCGCCTTCGTGATGGAGGCGCCCGAGCTGTTCCGGATCGCCCGGGTCGGCGCCGAGCACGATGACTCGGATCTGCGCTGGACGGTCGACACCCCTGACGATCTCGCGATGGTGCGCGCGCTGTACCGCGAGCTCGACCTGGCAGCGACGGTCCGGCCGTACCGCGAGGTGGTCGCCGCCGTGCGCGCGCGGCCCGAGCTCGCAGCCGCCAATGCGCACGTGGTCCAGAAGCCCTGGCAGGTGAGCCATGTCCGTTGAAGTCCTGACGCAGTGGCGCACGCTGCTCACCGATATCGGCGAGCTGGGCGGAGCGCTGTGCGGCGCGATCGAGGGCGACGACGTCCTCGGGGCGATCGCCGCGATGATGCAGTTGCGCCGCACGCGCGCCGAGCTGGCGCGAGTCGAGGCGCCGATCGCCCTGCGCGGCGATCGCGAGGAGCTCGAGGCGATGGCGCACGCGTCGTCGCTGACGGTCAACGCGCGCGCCGCCGAGGGCGCGATGCAGCGCTGGCTCGCTCGCGAGCTGCCCGATGACGCGCGGCTCTTGTCGAGCCCGCTCGGCGTCGCCGCGCTCGCCGACGCCATCCTGCCCGTGGTCTGGGACTTCGAGGCCGACGTGGTCGCCCTGGTCGGCCCCGAGATGGCGCCGGTCGCCGAGCTGCTGACCGCGCTGGGCCAGCGCCGGATCGTGATCCTCGACGGCGGCGATCCGGTCCCGCCCGAGGCCGTGAAGGTCGCCTCGGTCGACGAGGCCTCGCTCGCGGTCCGCATGATGGTGCCCGGGCCGCCAACCCGCATGGTCGTGCGCGCGGCGGTCAACGCCGACTCCGCGCTGCTCGGCGAGCTGATCGACAAGCTGCGCAACGCGATCGGCGACCTGCGCGTCCACCGCAACACCGTGCGCGCGTTCTCGCGCACCTGGGTCGAGCATGGCATCTCCAACCTGTCGGCGATCGCGCGCTGGCCGTCGGTCGCCGCGCTCGGCGATCGATTCGCCGGCATGCCGATGGTCATCATCGCGCCCGGCCCATCGCTGGCCCGCAACATCGATCAGCTGCGCGAGCTGCGCGGCCGCGCGATCGTCACCGCCTTCAGCCACTCGCTCAAGGCCGTGCTCGCCGCCGGCGTCGTTCCGGACCTGGTCGTCACCGTCGATCCGCAGGACGTGCGCTACCACTTCGCGAGCTGCGACCTGTCGCGAACCTGCCTGGTCAACGCCGCCACCGTGCACCCCGCGCTGTTCGAGCTGCCCGCGCAGCGCTTCCTGACCCTGTCGGCGAATTCGGCGATCGACGACTGGATCTTCGATGCGGTCGGCGAGGATGCGGTCGTCGCCGGCGGTGGCTCGGTCGCGACCACCGCATTCTCGCTCGCGCTGCGCTGGGGCTGCGATCCGATCATCTTCCTCGGGCTCGACCTGTCGTTCCCCGACGGCAAGTACTACGTGTCGACCTCGTCGGACGGCGAGACGCGCGCCCGGGTCGATGACCACGGCATCGTGCGCGTCGAGGGCTGGAGCCCGGGCTTCCAGGCGATGAAGGCGGGCGGCGGGCCGGCGGCGCCGACCGAGCGCGCGGTCGAGCTGCCCGGCTGGGGCGGCGGTGTCGTGCCCTCGAGCTTCGTGTTCAGCCTGTTCCACCGCTGGT
This sequence comes from Kofleriaceae bacterium, assembly GCA_035472155.1. Lineage (GTDB taxonomy): Bacteria > Myxococcota_A > Polyangia > Haliangiales > Haliangiaceae > JABFXX01. The sequence continues at coordinate 1,066 of DATIPJ010000950.1, read as the reverse complement.
TCGTGGAGCGCGTTCGCGCGTTGTCCGATGTCACGGTGTTCAACTGCACCGAGGGCGGCGCGTTCATCGAGGGCATGGACCACCGGCCACTCGCCGACGTGCTCGCCATGCTCGACGGCGAGGTCGACGTCACCGGTGAGCTCGACGCCGCCGCGATGACCCTCGACGCGAGCCGCACCGCGCACATCGTCGATCACCTGACCGAGTACCTGCGCGGGCTGCGTCGCAGCCGCCGGCTCGCCAAGATCGCGCGCACCGTGATCCAGCGTGGCGACGCCGGCAATCGGCTGCCCGGGCTCGAGGTCGGTCTCGCCACCGCGCTCCAGCGGCTGACCTTCATCTCGCTGCTCGCACAGCGCGAGGTCGACCGCGCCCACGACGTCGCGCGCCGGCCCGGCCACGCCGCCGACTACCTTGCCGCGTCGGCCTCGCTGCTCGACACGCTGCTTGGCACGATCGAGCAGGTCGAGCCCCCGCTCAAGGCTGCCCTCGAACGGCTCGGCCCCAGGAGGACCCATGGTCGAGCAGCCTAAGCGCGCGGCCACGCGCACGATCGCCATCGGCGGCGGCAAGGGTGGCGTCGGCAAGAGCACGATCGCCGCCAACCTCGCGCTCTCCCTCGCGCGCCTCGGCCACCGCGTCACCCTCATCGACGCCGACCTCGGCGCCGCCAACCTCCACACGATGCTGGGCGTCGTGAACCCTCCCGTCGGCCTGGCCGACTTCCTCGATCACCGCGTCGAGACCCTCGAGCCGCTCAAGACCCCGGTCATCCTCCCCACGCTGACCCTGGTCCCGGGCACCTCGCGCCCGGGCTCCGCCAACCTGAGCAAGGCCGAAAAGCTCCGCATGCTCGACGCCATCGCACGGCTCGACGCCGACTGCGTCGTGATCGACGTCGGCGCAGGCGCGTCGTTCAACGTCGTCGACTTCATCGCCGCCGCCGACCACAAGCTGCTCGTCCTCACCCCGCAGCTCCCCTCCCTCCACAACGCCTACGCCCTCCTCAAGGCCTGCGTCCACCGCGTCGTCCAGCGCCTCGCCCTCGACGACATCCAGCAGCGCC
>DATIPJ010000949.1:0-1714 GCA_035472155.1 Kofleriaceae bacterium | reverse complement strand
TCATCGAGCACCGCGCGCCGGCGTCGGGGCTGCGCAGCGTCGACGTGACCTGTCAGCTGTGCGGCGTGCCGCGCACCCTGTGGTTCCGGATCGGCAGCACCGAGGCCAACTAGCCGCAATGCCGCTCACTTAGCGCGCTTTCTCGACGAGGAGCTCAAGGGGACCTTGCGGGCGTAGTTGCTCATCTTGAGCTTCACGGCGCGGGGAAAGACGCGTTCGGGTCGTCGGGGCGGCAGGACGAAGTTCCTGAGCCGGTCGGTCACAGTTGCGAGCCGCCCAGCGACCGTGCCCGGCGAGGTCATGGCGGCGAGGTTCCACTGCTGGACGCTCTCTCGCAGGCTCGCCACGAAGCTGATCCGGGTGGGATGAACCCCCAATTCAGCAGCGGTCCGTTGCATCTCAAGGCGGATCAGGTTGTAGGTGATGAGCAGACCCCACGTTTCCTGGGCGACAGCGACGGGGCTCTTGCTGCGGATCGTCTCGAGCCGCTCGAGCATGTCCGTCTTGAGCTCGCCGAAGCCGAGTTCGATCTCCCACCGCTCGTGATAAAGCGCCCGGATTTCATTGGCGGGGTAGCGGGTTGCGTCGACGAGCGAGGTCACGAGCAGCTGCGGCTGATAGCCCTTGCGTTGGTACCTGATCACGCGCGCGTCGAAGTGCGTGGGCAGCGAGAGGTCCTTGCGGCGTGCCTCGCTGCGGACCTCGAACTCGACCAGCTCGTCGCCGGGGCCGAGCCGGCGGATGACCGCGTACCGCGTGCTCGACTTCGCCCGCGTGAGCCAGTGGCGCTCCGTGCCGCGGGTCGTGAGCGGGACCAACACGTTCGCCTGGAGGTAGTTGCGATCGAAGAGGACGAGAGAATGGTCGGGCACCGTGTCCCACAGCGACGCCGCGTATGTGCGCTCGTCGACGCCGTACGGTCCGAAGCTCGCTGCGGCGAGCAAGTGCGAGCGCAGCGCCATCACCACGACGAGCCTCATCAGCGGGTAGCCGCTCATTCGTTCGTCGCGGCCGCCCTCATGTCGACCCGAATCCTGGCTGCCAAAGTGGTCTCGATTCTCGGGGCTATCAGCCACCCGCAGCGTGGTGCCGTCGACGCCATACAGCGCCAGGCCTCGCCATCGATCGGCGCTCGCGCTGCGGTGAGCCCATTCCTCGGCCGAGCGCAGGAACAGCCATTCCATCGGCTCTGCCCCCAGGCGTGCACGCGCTTGGGGCAACGCGCTCGAGGCGACGGTGCGAGTGCCGTCGCGAGCCGGCAACGCGAGGTCCAGCTGGCGCGCCACCTGGGTGATCGGCAGGTCGCGCATCAGCGCCATCCCGAGGACCAGCCATACCGCCTGCTCTGCAGGTATCCGCCGGCGGCGGATGCTGGCAGTGCCCGTCGACAGTAGCGCCTCCTCGACCCACGCCGGCTCGAGGTGCTTGAGGAGGTTCGGAAACGACCTCGGCGTGAACTCTGACGTGAACTCGAGGGCCTCGGTGAACGTCTCTTGTACTGGCGTCACGACCCGGCCAGCATGATCCGATCGAAGCCGTCCGGATAGGCCTCGCGCCACCTCCCCGGATTCCGGATTCCCGTCGAGGGGTTGCGCCTATCTGATCGGCATTGCCGCTAGATCGGGACGAAGTAGCCCTTGTCGGGGCACGACAGCAGCCAGTCCACCAGCCCCTCGGAGCGACGCTCGACCCGGACCAGGCGATACTCGCCGCG
>DATIPJ010000948.1:0-5012 GCA_035472155.1 Kofleriaceae bacterium | reverse complement strand
CCACGGCGTGATCTCCGAGCGCGTGAGGCGCTCGGGCTCGAGCCCGCGCGCGAGGAGCCACGTGTAGAGCTTGCGCAGCGAATAGACGTAGCGGTGACGGGTACTGGATCGGTGTGTCGAGGCCAGCGACGCGAGGAACTCGCGAGCCAGAGCCGGCAGCTCCAGCGGGCGACGGCGACGTGATTCAGGGACGAAGCTGGCGAGCCCGCGATCGTACGACCACTGCAGGTAACCCCGAAGCAGGTTCCCATACTGGAATCGAATGTGCGTGGCAACGCGGACACGGTGGAGAAACCGTCTTGAGGATCGGCTGCGACGAGCTGCATCGGCGGCATTGCCGTTCGCCCTCGTCTCATCACCGGCTGATCCAGGGGAGACACCGGATTCGGATCTGATCGACGGCTGAAGGTGGGCTCACCGGTCCGCAGTGCGAGACACGCTCTGGCTAGGGCAGATCGGGTGGCGCGACCCGCCGCCTGGTCGCTTGCTCGAAGGCGTAGCCGAGCTTGAGGAGCTTCGGCTCGCTGCAGGCGGTGCCGGTGAAGCTCACGCCGTAGGCCGCCGGCTTGGCGTTGAACCCGTCGGGGAATGGCGGCGTCGGGGCGTTGGGGATGCGACCGAAGGGCACGATCACCGTGGGATAACCTGGGCGCGCGGCCAGGTTTGCTCCGGAGGCGCCGGGGAACAGCAAGGCATCGAGGTGGTTGGTCTTCATCACCTCGTCGATCCCGTGGCTGGCGGTGAGCTTGAGGTCGCGGGCCCGGTCGGCTTCGTAGCGAGCGCGGAAGGTCTCCGGCTCCATGGCGTCGGACAGGTCGAGGAGCGCCTGGCCGTACTTCAGCGTGCCCGCCCTCTGGTGGGCCGTGTTCCATTGCCGCAGCTCGGTGAGCGTCTTCACGGGCGCGGCCGGACCGAGCGAGGCCAGCCACTTGTTGAAGTCGCGCTCCATGCCGTACGCGAGATCGATCGAGCAGCGCCGGGTCTTCACCTCGTCCATGCTGCTGCACACCGACCAGGCGAGGAGGTTGTTCTCGCGGTCCTTGTCGACCACGCTCGGGATGTCAGCGGGATCGACGACGATCGCGCCCTGCTTGCGCAGGACCTCGATGGCCTCTGCCATCACCTTGGCCTGCGCCTCGTTGAGCCCGCCCTCGGGGTGGTCGCTGCCCGGCGGCGTCGCCTTGTCGTAGAAGAATGCGCGCGGGATTCCGATCCGCGCTCCTTTCAGCCCGGCCTTGTCCAGATAAGCGGTGTAGTCGTGCGCCGCCGGTTTGGCGCTCGCGGGCCGCGCGCCGGCGGACGCATCGACGCAGCGCGTGGTTGCCGGGTCGGCCGCGTCGGGCCCGGTGCCCTCCAGAACGCCGAGGAGGATCGCGGCATCGGTGACCGTCCTGGCCATCGGCCCGGCGGTGTCCTGGTCGGCGGTGATGGGAATGATGCCGTGGCGGCTGACGCGGCCCAGCGTGGGCTTGACCGCGGCCAGCATATTGGCGTTGGCCGGGCTGAGGATCGAGCCCGAGGTCTCGGTGCCCACGTTCGCGGCCCAGAAGCTCGCCGCCGTGCCCGCTCCGGAGCTCGAGCCACCGGTGTTCAGCACCGGGCGCCCATCGGCGGTCGCGTCGCGCGGATCGCGCCGCGGGTCATACGGATTGAACCCGTAGCCATGGAGTGAGTTGTAGTTGTTGGGCATCGGCGGGTTCGCGGCCACCCAGTTGGCCAGCTCGGTCATCTGCGTCTTGGCGATGATGATGGCCCCCGCGTCGCGCAGGTTCTTGGTCACCGTCGCCTGGTAGGGCGGCACCAGGCCCGCGAAGGCCAGCGCGCCCCCGGTCGTCGGCAGGTTGGTGGTGTGGATGTTGTCCTTGAGCGCGATGGGAATTCCGTGCAGCGGGCCACGGAGCTTGCCCTGGCCTTTGCCCGCTGCCTGGCGCTCGCGATCGAGGGCGTCGGCTTCCTCCAGCGCGCGCGGGTTGACGGTGATCACTGCATTGAGTTTGTCCTCGTAGGTGGCAATGCGAGCCAGGTATTGCAACACCAGCTCCCGCGAGGTGATCCGGCCCGAGCGCAATGCCGCCTGCAGCTCGGGGATCGTCGCCTCCACGACCGTGAAGCTCCGGTCCTTGGATTCGGCGGCGGCGGTGGCGCACACCAGGATGAGCGCAAGCGTCCATTTCATGGCGGCGCATGTTACCATCGGGCTGTGTACCGGCTCGGGGAGCTGCTGGTCATCGAGCACGTGCTGACGCCCGCAGCGCGCGATGCAGCCTTGGTGCGCACGGCGGTCACCGGTGAACGCATCGGATCGGCGGCGATCGCCGAGGGTGCCAGCGCAGACCGCGTGGCCCTGGTGCTGGCGCGCCAGCATGGCGTGCTGGCCGCGCGCGATCACCAGCTGTCCTCGATCCCGGCGCCGCTGCGAGCGCTGCTGCCCGAGGACGCTGCCCGCCGGTTGTGTGCCGTGCCGCTGCGCGTGGCGCCAGGGACGAGGGAAGTGATCATCGCCGTTCGGGATCCGAGCGATCCTGCCGTGGCGGCCGAGCTCACGCGGATCACGGGCATGGAGGTGCGCCTGGCGGTCGCTGCCGAGCTGCGATTGCGGCAGGCGCTCGATGTTGTGCACGGCGCTGCGACCGCCGACAATCCACTGGTGCCGCGCGTTGCCGCCCCGGTCAAGCAGCCCGAGGTCGCGCGCATGGCAGCCGAGCTCGGCGCGGCGTCGAACCGAGGCTGGCGCGCGGGGCGAACGTGGCGCAGGCTCGTCGAGCGCGTGCTGGTGGTCGGCCTGGTCGTGTCGCTGATCGGGGCGTACGCAGCGCACCGCCGGCGCGCGAAGCCAGGCACCTCTGGGAGGCCGGCGACCGTCGAGCCGCGCGCGACCGTGGACCGCGCCGACCCACGCGATCCGGAGCTGGAGGCGTTTCGCACCCGGCTCCTGCGCTGCCGCGAGGAGATCGAGCGCTGTCTGACCGATTGCGAGCGCCGCGCGAGCCCCTCGGGCGCGGCCGGCTGCGACGACGAGTGCAACAAGGTCGCGTGCGCAGACGCGATGATGCATCCCTCGGAGGGTGCGGCCAGACCAGGGCCGCGAGGGTCGGCACCGTAGCCATGGTGCAGCCCACGACCCGCGGACGGTTCGGCGAGCTCCTCGTGAGCGCAGGGCTCGTGAACGAAGCGCAGATCACCGTCGCGAAGGCCAGCTATCCGGATGCGCGGATCGCGTCCGCGCTCATCCTCGCGGGTGCGATCGCCCCGGAGGTCGTCAATCGCGCGCTCGCACAGCAGCATGGGTTGACGCCTCTCAAGCTGTCTGCGCTCGACCACAGCGATCCGGACGCGCACGCACTCGTTCCAGCGCACCTCGCGCGCCGACTTCGTGCGGTGGCCATCGCGGTGATGAACACGGACGCCGGCCGCACGCTGCTGGTCGCGATGCGCGATCCCGGCGATCTATCCGCGATCGACGAGCTGACGTTCGCCGCAGGCATGAAGATCGATGCTCGGGTCGTTCCCGATATCTACTTGCAGGCCGCGCTCGAGCGCGACAGCGGACCGGCCCCCGCGAGCGCGGCCCCCGCGAGCCCGGCCCCCGTGAGCGCGGCCCCCGCGAGCGCGGCCCCCGAGGTCGGGACATCCGGGGCGGTGAGCGAGCCTGCGTCCGTGCTGCGCAGCCGCATGCCGTCGATCCGCCCAGCCGGTGGAACGGCCCCGGCGATTGCGACGATACCCATCGGAACCGATCCGTACGCGCCATCGGTGGTCGGACGCGTGCTCGGGTACGCGCTCAAGGCGGCTGTGCTCGCAGCGCTGATCGCGGCATGTATCTACGGCTACCGGACTTGCTTTCAGGGCAACACGCGCCCGGTCGGGACGCACTACGCGTCGAAGTCGCTCGACCTGACGATCGATTTTCCCGACGTCGGCTGGCGCATCGCGCCGGCGGTGGCCAAGAAGATTCGCTCCGCGCGCGCCGAGTACTTCTACCGCGGTAACGCGCCCGAGTTCCCGATCGTCGGGATGGTGCTCGTGCGCAGCACAAACAGCGCCACCGGGCTGCACGCGGCAGCGTCGGCCGCCGAGGCGCTGCTGAATACGATCATCCACAACCCGAGACTGCGCGGGTGCGAACCCTCGGACGCTCGACCGGACGCCGTCATGTGCGTCACGACCGGCGTGCTCGAGCTGTTCGGGATGGTGAAGGGCGTCGTTGCGGTGGTCGAGGTGCACGCATGGGCGATGGGGCCCGACGTCATTGCGGCTGCCATGATCCAGCCTGACAAGACGACGACCGAGACCAAACAGATCCTCACTTCGATCGCGCCCCGCTGAGGCAAGATCCGGCCGAAATCGCTACCATGCGAGCATGATCGAATGGAACGAGACGCACCTCGGCATCCGCGATGCGATGCGTCGCTTCATCGCCGCGGAGGTGGTGCCGCACCTCGACGAGCTCGAGCACGGCGGCATGCCACCGTACGACATCCTGCGCAAGCTGATGAAGACGTTCGGCATCGCCGACATGGCGCGCACGCGGTTCGCGCGCCAGGTCGAGAAGCAGCGAGACCGAGACGCGGGCGGCGAGGCGCCGGCATCCGCGAGGACGCCTGGCCCATCGCCCGACGCGGCGATGGAGGTCGCGATGCGACTCATCCCGACGATCGAGCTGTGCCGCTACTCGCCGGGCATGGTCACCGCCATGGGCGTCTCGGTCGGGCTCACCTCGGCGGCGATCAACGCGCGCGGCACGATCCGTCAGCGCGAGCGCTGGGCGCTGCCGCTGATGACGATGGAGACGATCGGCGCATGGGCGATCACCGAGCCAGACTCCGGCTCGGACGCGTTCGGCGGGATGAGAGCGAGCGCGCGGCGTGACGGTGACGGCTACGTTCTGAACGGTAGCAAGACGTTCATCACCAACGGTCCCTACGCCGACACGATGGTGTTCATCTGCAAGTTCGACGAGGGCAACGCGCCGAGCGAGCGGCGTGTAATCCAGTTCGTGCTCGACAAGGGCA
>DATIPJ010000947.1:0-2666 GCA_035472155.1 Kofleriaceae bacterium | reverse complement strand
GACGTCCGCTCGGTCAAAGACCTGCGGGAGATCAGCAAGCGGGCGCGCGTGCTCGGTACCGCGATCGTCGCGGTCGAGGCCAGCGACCCGGCAGTGCGGCACCACGCCGCGGTCCTGTTGCGCGACCGGATCGCGAAGCTGCCGCTGGTGTCGAGCGTCACGTTCGACGACCACGCCAAGCGCGACTACGGCTGGCAGCACCGGTGGCTGTTCGCCGACCTGGCCGATCTCCAGAAGGCCAAGGACGCGATCGAGAGCAAGATCCGCCAGGCCAAGCTCGACGCGAATCCACTGTTCATCGGGCTCGACGATGCGCCCGACAAGCCGTCCGACGCCGCGGACGAGCTGCGCGAGCGATTGCGCAAGGCCGAGGCGGAGCGGTCCGAGAGCGGCGAGCTGGTCGGCCCCGACGGCAAGCTGCAGATGATGATCGTCCGCACCGAGTTCGCCTCGGGCGACGTCGAGAACGATCGCAAGCTGCAGACCTCGATCGAGGGGCTGATGACCCAGGTGCGGGCCGAGGTGCCGGGCGCCGAGATGGGCGTCGCCGGTGACGTCGTGGTGTCGGTCGCCGAGCACGACTCGATCCTGAACGGCATGGTGCTCGCGACGCTGGTGACGGTGTCGCTCGTGCTGCTCGGGCTGACCTGGTTCTTTCGCTCGGCCCTCGCGGTCGGGGCGATCTCGTGGTCGCTCGCGGTCGGCACGCTCGCGACGTTCGCGTTCACCGAGGTCGCGATCGGCCACCTGAATCTCGCCACGGCGTTCTTGTCGTCGATCGTGATCGGCAACGGCATCAACGTCGGCATCCTGGTCACGGCGCGCTACCTCGAGGAGCTGCGCGCGGGGCGCGATGGCGTCGACGCGCTCGGCGGGGCGCTGGCCAACACCGTCGCGGGTACGCTGGCCGCAGCGCTGACCGCCGCGGTCGCCTACGCGTCGCTGATGATCACCGTGTTCCGCGGGTTCCGCGACTTCGGGGTGATCGGCGGCGTGGGCATCCTCTTGTGCTGGTGCGCGGCGTACCTCGTGCTGCCGGCCGCGCTGTCGATCGCGCGCCACTTCGGCCTCCGGCCGCATCACGAGCCCCCGCTCGGCCGCTGGCTCGCGAAGCTCCTGCCGGCGCGTCTCGGCGTGACGGCGATCGCGACGATCGTGCTGGTCGCCGGCGCGGGCGCGGTCACCGTGCACTACCTGACCGACGATCCGTTCGAGAGCAACTTCAAGAACCTCCGGTCGCGCGGGGCGGCGATCACCGAGGAGCGCCGCTGGATGCACGCGATCGACAAGGCGTTCGGCGAGGGCATCGACGCCGGGTTCGTGATCGCGGTGCCGCGGCGCGAGGACGTCCTGCCGCTTCGCCAGCGCCTGCGCGACGCCGACGCCGGGGCGGCCGAGCGCGACAAGCTGTTCGCGCACCTCGACGCGCTCGACGACATCCTGCCCAAGCAGCAGACCGAGAAGCTCGCCGTGCTCGCCGAGATCCGCACGCTGCTCTCGGGCAAGGACATCGACGCGCTCGACGACGCCGACCGCGAGGAGCTGGCGAAGCTGCGCCCGCCCGACGACCTGCGCGCGCTCACCGACAAGGACATCCCCGAGTCGCTGGCGTGGCCGTTCATCGAGGCCGATGGCTCGCGCGGCAAGCTGATCCTGGCGACCGCGGGCCCGGGCTACGAGGTATGGGACGCCCACGACACCGTGCGGTTCGCCGACAAGGTCCGCGCGCTGCATCTGCCGGACGATGTCCACCTGGGCGGCGCATCGTTCGTGTTCGCCGACGTGCTCGATGCGGTGCTCACCGACGGGCCGCGCGCGACCTTGGCCTCGCTGCTCGGGGCGATCCTGGTCGTGCTGCTCGTCGTCGGCCGCAACCGCCACGGGTTCGTGACCATCGTGTGCGGCCTCGGCGGCACGATGCTGATGCTGGGCTGCGCGGCGCTGATCGGGCTCAAGATCAACTTCCTCGACTTCGTCGCGCTGCCGATCACGATCGGCATCGGCATCGAGTACGCGGTCAACATCGCGACCCGCGAGCGCCAGGAGGGCCCGGGCCGGGGCCGCGCGGCGCTCGCGACCACTGGCGGCGCGGTGGCGCTGTGCTCGTACACGACGATCGTCGGCTACGGCTCGCTGCTGCTGTCGCAGAACCTCGGCATCCGCTCGTTCGGCCTGGCCGCCATGCTCGGCGAGCTGACCTGCCTGGCGGTCGCGCTGTTCCTGGCGCCGGCGCTGCTCTGGGCGACCGCGCCCGAGCTGGCGCGCCGCCGGCCCGAAGCGTCGTCGAGCTGACGCCTGCGCCGCACAGGCTCGCGAATGCGAGCCGTCTGCTCCTTACGTCTGGATCTGGACCTGCTGCGCCTCGCGATCGCTCCACTCCTTCATCCACTGCGTCGAGCGGTAGCGATCCCACAGGTCGGCCGCGACGGTGACCACCGGTCCGAGCAGGTTGCCGCGCGCGGCCACGCGCAGGGCGGCGACGACATTGACGCCGGTCGAGCCGCCGACGGTCAGGCCCTCTTCCTTGACCAGCCGCTCGACCATCGCGTACGCGTCGGCATCGGTCACCTTCTCCCCGTAGTCCAGCACGTCGCGGTGCAGGTTGCCCGGCACCGAGCCCGAGCCGATGCCCTCGACGGTGTACGGCCCGTCGGGACCGAGCGTGC
>DATIPJ010000946.1:0-5764 GCA_035472155.1 Kofleriaceae bacterium | reverse complement strand
CGCGGCGACGTCGGCGCAGCTGGCGATGTCCCCGAGGCTCTCCGTCGCCGTGACCGAGCGGCCGATCGCCGCGCCGTCGGCCGCGCTGAGCGTTCCCACCAGCGCTGCGACCTCCTGCCGCCGTCGCTCCAGGCATGCCATGCGCAGATCGAGGGTCGCCTCGGTCTGCTCGCCGAGGATCCGCGTGGCGCGACACGCCTGGGTGTGCGCTTGGGTCCATCGCGTCGCGTACTCATCGAGCGCGCCGGTGACGCGCGCGAACGCCGCGGCCGCGTACGGCGCGGTGCTGGCCGCGAACACACCCTCGACGCTGGCGCGCCGCGCCGGATTCCACGTCGACGCGAATGCCGCGGCTGCGCCGGTACACCGCGGGTCCGCACTGTCTGCAAGCGAATACCAGGCGACGAGGACGAGCATGGCCGCAACCGCGGCAGCGACCGCGATCAGCGGGCGGCGCAGCCGGTGCGGCGAGGGCGCGAGCGCCTCGAGCAGCTCGTCCAGCGATGGGAATCGCGAGGCGGGGTCGATCGCCAGGCCCCGGCGCAACGCCGCGCGGACCCGCCGAGGGACCCGTGCGCGCTCGATCTCGCGCAGCGGGATCGGCTGCGGGTTCCTCGCGAGCGCGCTGGCGGCATTGACCTCGAATGGACGCCTGCGATGCAGCGACGCGAACAGCGCAACGCAGAAGCTGAACTGGTCGCTGCGCGCGTCGGCGACGGCGCCCTGATAGAGCTCGGGCGCCATGTAGTGCCGCGTGCCGAGAAGCGTCCCCGGCGTCGTCAGGCGAGCCAGTGCCTCGGCGCTCTCCGACGGCGCGTGCACGGTGTCGGGGCCCGCGCCGACCGGGGAGCGGCCCGTACAGGTCGGGCAGGCGAGCCCGAAGTCGCCGACCCGCACGCGGCCGTCCCGACCGATCAGCACGTTCTCGGGCTTGAAGTCGCGATGAACGATGCCCGCAGCGTGCGCCGCCGCCAGCCCGCGGCCCGCCGCGCAGTAGACCTCGAGGATCTCGCGCTGCGACCGCGGCCTGTGCAGCCACCGAGCGAGCGTCTCTCCCTCGACGTATTCCATCGCGATGAACATGCGCCCCTCGAACGCACCCACGTCGTGGACGGTGACGACGTTGGGGTGCGCGAGCTGGGCCATCGCCTGGGCTTCGCGCCGGAGCCGCAGCTCGAGCTGGGGGTCGCTGTCACCGCGCAGTAGCTTGACGGCGACCAGGCGATCCAGCTCGGGATCATGGGCCGCATAGACCACGCCCATGCCACCGAAACCGATCTCGCCGGCGAACACGTAGCGCCCGAACTGGGTGCGCGGCGCGAAGTCGTCGAGCGCGGGCACAGAGGACGGGCCGCCCGGCAACGTCTTCGTGCGGGCGAGCGATGACAGCATCCTTCGACACGATGCGCATCGCGAGCTGTGGGCCTCGACCCTCGATCGGCTCTTCGCGTCGACCCGGCCTTCGACGAACGCAACCAGCGTCTCGTTTCCGAGACACGTGTCGATCATTGGATCCTTCCCATCCGCAGCCCGATTCGTCGGCAGCGTAGCAGACCTCCTCTCGAAACGATGCGCGATCCACCGTCATGCGGGCATCACGCAGGCAATGGTTGGCAGGCGAGTGCACAATCGAATGAGGGTGCGGGCTCGATTACCATTCTTCACTCGACCTAGTGTTGAGGAATGCGGCACCTGCGGACGGCTCGCCGCATCTCGACGACCCGACAGCATGTGATTCATTGCGACATGGCGAGTGATCGCCTGTCTCTACACTATCGAGTGTTCGTCGGCTGGACCGAGTGCGCGTATTCGTGGTCGGTTCTCTCTCACTGCTGATCCTCAGTGCTCGATGGTGGCGCCGAGCTCGGCACACAGCTCGCGATCGCTGCGAGCGAGGTGAGCGGGAAGCGGGGCAGATCGAGCAGGGCGGCCGCGCTCGGCTTGCCGGCGTCCATGCGTTCGGGGCCGGTGGGCGCGACCGCGCCGGGCCCGGGTTCGCCGGCTGCGGGGTCGCTGACGGTGGGATCGCATGCGGTGGGCGCGGGCGGCGGAGGATGGACGTGGAGGATGAGGACGGCGACGGTTGCGCCGAGGGCGAGAAGCCAGCGCAGCGGGTGCTGGGGCGAGGGCTCGAGCTCGGCAAGGAGCTCGTCGAGCGACGAGAAGCGCGCGGCCGGATCGGTGGCGAGGCCACGACGAAGCGCAGCGCCGACGCGGCGCCCGACGCGCGGCCGGAGCAGCGAGGTATCGGGCGTGTCGTCGGTGTAGGGCCGCTCGCCGTAGAGGGCGGTGAACAGCGAGACGCAGAAGCTGAACTGGTCGCTGCGCACGTCGGCGTCGACGCCCTTGTAGAGCTCGGGGGCCATGTAATAGCGCGTGCCGAGGAGGGTACCGGGGGCGGTGAGCGCGGGCAGCGAGGGCAGGAGGGGCCGGGCGCCGGCGGGGCAGGCGAGGCCGAAGTCGCCCACGCGGACGCGGCCGTCGTGGCCGATCAGGACGTTGTCGGGCTTGAAGTCGCGGTGGACGATGCCGGCGGCGTGCGCTGCTGCGAGGCCGCGGCCGGCCGCGCAGTAGACGTCGAGGATCTCGCGCTGGGCGTGCGGCCGCGCGATCCAGCGCGCCAGGGTCTCGCCCTCGACGTACTCCATCGCGATGAACATGCGGCCCTCGAAGGTGCCGACGTCGTGGATCGCCACGACGTTGGGGTGCGCGAGCCGCGCCATGACCTGTGCCTCGCGCCGGAGGCGCTGCTGGAGGCGCGCATCGCCGTCGCGCAGGAGCTTGACCGCGACCATGCGATCGAGCTCGGGGTCGTAGGCGGCGTACACGACGCCCATGCCGCCGGTTCCGATCTCGCCCGCGAACACGTACCGGCCGAAGCGCGTCGGCGCGGCCAGGTTGCGGTCATGGTGCGGGGTCGAGGTCGGGCTGGGTTGGGTTCGGACGTCCACCAGTAGCGTAGGAGCGCGGAGCGGCCGGGGTGCGGCCTAGCAGTGTCTGGCAGATCTGTATTGTCTGGGCGCATACGAAAGGATGGTGGGTATTCGGTATGCAAAGTGCGGCGCGGAGTGGGATTGCGGTCGGACCGAATCCACGCAGCGGCCCTGGCTGCATTTGTGGGATGACGATCGCACCAGAATGACAGGCTCGCGGTCCTAATGGATGTGACCTGCTCGGTTCGCGCGCTCACTGTGGTCGCTGTCGTCGCTGGGGTCCTCGGGGGCACCGGCGGCTCGCTCGCACATGCCGACACCGAGCGCTATGCGGTGGTGATCGGCGACAACAGCGGTGCCGTCGACGAGCAGACGCTGCACTACGCCGAGAGCGATGCGCAGCGCTTCGCCGACCTCCTGAGCGAGATCGGCGGTGTGCCCGCCGAGAACCAGGTGGTGCTGCGCGGCAAGACGGCCGATCAGGTCCGCCGCGCGATGATCGCGACCAACGAGCGCATTCGCACCGGTATGCGGCCGGGGTCGGACTCGGTGCTGTACGTGTACTACTCCGGGCACGGCGACGCCGATGCGCTGCACATGGGCGATACGCGGCTGCCGCTGCGCGAGCTCGAGTCGCTCGTGCGCGGCTCGCCGGCGGGGATCCGCATCCTGGTGATCGACTCGTGCCGCTCGGGCTCGATCACGCGCGTCAAGGGTGGCAGCGCCGCGCCGCCGCTGGTGATCGCGACGACCTCGCCGCTGCAGGGCGAGGGGATGATCGTGTTGACCGCGAGCACGCTGAGCGAGGATGCGCAGGAGTCGGATCAGCTCGGCGGCTCGTTCTTCACGCACTATCTGCTGTCGGGGCTGCGCGGCGCCGCCGACGAGAACGGCGATCACATCGTCACGGTCGCCGAGCTGTTCAGCTACACGCACGATCAGACGGTGGTGGCGTCGAGCCGTACGCTCGCCGGGACGCAGCACCCGACGTTTCACTACGACCTGCGCGGGCGCTCCGACCTGGCGCTCGCCGACCTCGGCGACGGCAGCGACCGCGGGATGCTCACGCTGCCGCGCGGGGCGACGTGGCTGGTCATGCGAATCGCGCCCGTGCGCGGCGTCGTCGGCGAGGTCGCGGCCGATGCCCGCCAGCGCACGCTGAGCCTGCGGCCCGGGACGTATGCGGTGCGCGGGCGCGGGCGCGACACGCTGCTCGAGGGCACCGTGGTCGTCGTGCTCGGGCGCGACACGCTCGTCGAGGTGAGCCGACTCGACCGCGCGACGTATACGCCGCTCGCGCGCAAGGGCGAGAGCGTGGCCCGCATCTCGGGCCCGTTCGTCGGGTTGACCGCGCAGACGCTCGTGTTCTACGGCTTCAACGAGGCGGCGCCCGGGTTCATCGTCGGCTGGACGTTCGCGGGCCGCCACGCGACGATCTCGCCGCGGGTGTCGGCGACGTGGAGCCCCTCGGGGAATGACCTGCCGGAGTACTCGCGCCGCGGCTCGCAGTTCCAGTGGTGGTTTGGCGAGCGCGAGATCATGACGGCCGACGTGCGCGCGGCGAGCCCGCTGCAGCTCGGCCGCACCGCGCTCGACCTCGGGATCGTCGTCGGCGCCGGACGCTCGCGCGTATCCGATGGCGCGGTCACCGAGCGCTATTCCGTGGCGCACTTCGATCTCACGGCCGGCATCCGCTCGCAGCTGTGGAGCGACAGCTACGTCGGCGCGGAGGTCGCGGCGCAGACCTATGTCTCGTTTGGCAAGGCGAGCGCCGAGCACCTGGAGCTATTGACCACCAACCTGTTTTTCGGAGTGCGGTTGTGAGGCGCCGGCCCACGCGATGAGTCCGAGGCTCGACGTCGAGATGCTGTATCGCAAGTACGGACATAGCGTGCTCCGCCGCGCGCGCCAGATCCTCGCCAGCGAGGACGAGGCCACCGAGGTGCTGCAGGAGCTGTTCGCGAGCCTGGTCGCGCGGCCCGAGCAGTTCGACGGCCGCAGCGCGCCGAGCACGTATCTCTATGCCGCGACGACGCACGCGTGCCTGAGCCGGCTGCGCAACCGGCGCAACCGCCATCGGCTGATCAACGAACAGGTGCGGCCGTGGAGCACCGAGGTCGACCCGCGCTCGATGGAGGCGGCGCCGATCGTGCGCGACCTGCTCGGGCAGCTGACCGACGACGAGGCGCGTGCGGCCGTGTATCACTACCTCGATGGGATGACCCAGGCGGAGATCGCAGAGGTGCTCGGCTGCTCGCGCCGCAATGTCGCCAAGCTGCTCGAGCGCGTCGCGCAGCGCTTCGTCGAGTGCAAGGAGGCGTCGTGATGGATCACGTATCCGACCTGCAGTGGGACCGGCTGCTCGCCGGCGAGCTGGCGCTCGATCTGTTCTCGGCCGCGCACGCCCACGCCCACGGCTGCGAGGTCTGCGCGGCGCGGTTGCGCGCGTTGACCGCCGAGCGCGATGCCTTCAACGAGCGCCCGTTTGCTCTGCCGCGGCCGCGCGCGCGCCGGCGCTGGCTCGTGCCGCTCCTGGCCGCGGCCGCGGCGGTCGTGATCGCGGTGCGCCTGGCGCCGCGGCCCGATCCCGACGAGCCGCGCGAGCGCACCAAGGGCGTCGTGGAGACCGCGTCGGTGGCCGCGGACGAGCTTCGCGTGGCTGCGGTGGCCGCGCCGGTGTTGCTGCTGACCGCCGGGAGGCCGGACGCGCTGACCTCGGTCAGCGCCGGAGACGTGATCCACCCCGGCGAGTACCTGCAGGCCG
Source organism: Kofleriaceae bacterium (assembly GCA_035472155.1). Lineage (GTDB taxonomy): Bacteria > Myxococcota_A > Polyangia > Haliangiales > Haliangiaceae > JABFXX01. The sequence continues at coordinate 67 of DATIPJ010000946.1, read as the reverse complement.
GCTATACCGCCGGGCGCGATGGCTTCGGCGCCGTGCTGTCGCGCGACGGCGCGGGCGCCGTGAATGC